>JBGCEA010000219.1:0-7457 GCA_045105915.1 Nitratireductor sp. | reverse complement strand
GTTTACTCAGATCTTAGTTTTGGAGATAAAAATGAATAAAAACACAAAAGACATTCTAACCTTTTTAGGTGTTGGCTTGGTGGCTGGTTTTTTAGCTAGCTTTATTATGGGCGGTGGCTCATTGGTTTATTACCTTCTTATTGGTGTTTTGGGCTCTATTGTTGGCGGTTTTATTTTTGGCAAGCTTGGCATTGCAATTCGTGTTGGCAGTGATTTGGTCAATCGCATTTTAACCTCTGCTGTTGGTGCAATTATCGTTGTTATCATAGCAAGAGCAATTGCATAACTTTAAGGGCTGAGTTTGCGCTATTATTTAAAAATATTCTTTTGGGCTTGGTTTCCCATTACAGTTTTGGGGCTTTTTACTGGCACGCTAAACTTGATGAACCCAAAGGCTGTTTTTATTCCTGATGGAAAGACAGTTGGCGGACATGAAGGTTTTGATGGTGTCATTGCGGCTACTGTATCTGCAGGCGTGTATGGTATTATATTTGGTGTTGTGGCTATTGGCATTGGGTATGCCTTTAAAAAAGGCACGAAAAAAGTTTACAATTCTGATCGTTCAGATATTGAAAAAGAAGAAACCCAAAAAAGTGAGCAAACTTAATGGTTACGGTTATTGATACAGTAAATGTGACTTCGAAAGATGCTGGCGAAAAGGCTAAAGCACGCCACCCTGAGAAGGCGCATAAACCTGACACTGAAGTGATGAGAAAACCTTCATGGATTAGGGTTAAAGCAGGCGGCTCTAAAGTGTATGAAGAGACACGCAAGATTGTAAAAGAAAACAATCTAGTGACTGTATGTGAGGAAGCAGGGTGCCCAAATATTGGCGAGTGCTGGTCTAAAAAGCACGCAACCATGATGATTATGGGCGAGACTTGCACAAGAGCATGCGCCTTTTGTAATGTAAGAACTGGCATGCCAGATGCGCTAGATGCTAAGGAGCCAGAAAATGTTGCAATTGCGGTTCAAAAACTTGGACTAGAACATGTTGTAATTACATCTGTTGATCGTGATGATTTAGACGATGGCGGCGCGCAGCACTTTGTAGAGACGATTGAAGCAATTCGTGCACATTCGCCAAAAACAACCATCGAAATTTTGACGCCAGATTTTCTTAGAAAAGAAGGCGCGTTAGAAACTGTTGTGGCAGCTAAGCCTGATGTGTTTAATCACAATTTAGAAACGGTGGCTTCTAACTATTTAACGGTTAGACCAGGCGCGCGTTATTTTCATTCAATTCGTTTGTTGCAGCGCGTTAAAGAACTCGATCCTTCAATTTTCACTAAGTCTGGCATTATGGTGGGGCTTGGTGAAGAGCGAAATGAAGTATTGCAATTGATGGATGATTTGCGCACGGCTGATGTTGATTTTATGACCATTGGCCAATATTTGCAGCCAACTAAAAAGCACCACAAAATTGTAAAGTTTGTGACCCCAGATGAGTTTAAGTCTTTTGAGACGATTGCTTATACAAAGGGCTTTTTGCTTGTGTCTTCAACGCCGCTAACGCGTTCTTCGCACCATGCAGGTGAAGATTTTGCAAGATTGCGCGATGCGCGTGATGCGCAGCTAAAGAGCAAATAAACATGCCTAAGGTTGAGCGTACGCACCGTGTTTGCCACAGCGCGCAAAACATGTATGCGCTTGTGAGCGATGTTGAAAAATATCCTGAGTTTTTTTTTTTTTTTGAAGCGTTAGAAATTCAATCTAGACGTGAGAAAAAGGGGCGTGAAATTTTGGTGGCCAGTATGCGTGTAGGCTATAAAGGTTTTAATGAGAGCTTCCAAACCCAAGTCACTCTCAATCCGGATGATAGCCAAATCAATGCGCAATATTTAGATGGTCCGTTTAAATATTTAGATAATCGCTGGCGCTTTGATGTGGTTGATGAAAGCACATGCGACATTCAGTTTTTTATCGATTATGAATTTAAAAACAGAATTCTAGGCTCGCTTATGGGCTCGATGTTTGATCGCGCTTTTAATAAATATGTAGAGGCCTTTGAAGCGCGCGCAGATGCGCTTTATAACGCTTAGAGTAATTATTTGTCTTTATTTTCAAGCCCAAATTTTTCTATTTGAAAATGAAGTTTTCTTATGTTGTAGAAAAACCATGGTGAGTATATGCGTAAGATAACTAATCATTCTGTTGTATAGACGCCAAAGCTTTCTTTTGTTTCATCGCCCAAAGTGTTCACGACAAATTCCTTTGGGACATTGATACTAATGTAAGATGGATGTCGGTCAAGCCAATGCTCTCTTAGGTTGAGTTCAACATTTTTAATCATTGCCCATTGAATGGTCTGATTGTATAAACGAGTATCTTTTAGACCTTGCTGATTTAGTGAAATTAATAAACGCTTGGGTCTTATTAAGAGATAGAACCAATATGGTATTGGTAGCGATAATAGTATTGCGAACATTTTGCTGGCACCAACATTTCCACTTGGCTTGCCATTAGCCATAAATCTTGGTGTCTGTGAATCTATGTAGCAAACGTAAACAACTGCAAAACAAATTATTATCATTATAATAACGTCAATTTTTCGTTGATAGTATGTCATGGTTGATCCACTAGGGGTAAGTGTTTAATGCACACTGCCAGCTTCGTCTTCTTCATCATCACTAAGGCCAAAGGCCACTAACATTTCAAGCGCTGCTATGGCTGATTGACTGCGAATTTCATGGCGGCCTAGATTGCCAAATTTTAGCTCTTCCACAAACATGCCTTCAGGTCCTGCAATTGCGATATAAACAAGACCAACTGGTTTTTCTTCACTGCCGCCATCTGGCCCTGCAATGCCCGTGATGGAGACTGAAATATTTGCATTTGAATTGTCTAAAGCGCCAGCCGCCATTGCCATTGCAACTTGAGAAGAGACAGCACCAAATTCATCTATCAATTCGTTATCAACGCCCAATTGCTCACATTTGGCTTCATTTGAATAAGTCACAAAGCCGCGCTCAAATACGCTTGAAGAACCTGCAATGGAAGAGAGTAGGGCAGAAACGAGGCCGCCTGTACAAGATTCGGCTGTTGCGACTTTCAACCCAGCTTCATTCATTTTTGCTAATACATATTGGCTGATTTCATTTAACTCTGGATCAATTTTCATCGACTTGTTTCTCGTCTTTTAAGTGTTTGTATTTTTAAAAAATGCTGTTGCAGTGGCAATAGATGCTATGCCTTCTTGCCTTCCGATAGAGCCAATTTCTTCATTTGTTGTGGCTTTAACGCTAACGCGATTTACTTCTATGTCGCAAATTTTGGCAATGCTTTGGCGCATTTTATCTTTGTGTGGTCCAATTTTTGGCGCTTCGCAAATGATGGTAATGTCCATATGCGTAAAGATACCATTCTTCTCGCGCACTAAATCGCAGGCGTGTTTTAAGAACTGGTCAGAGCTGGCACCTTTCCATTTGGGGTCTGATGGGGGGAAATGAGAGCCAATATCTCCAGAGCCAATAGTGCCTAAGATTGCATCTGTTAGCGCGTGCATTGCAACATCTGCATCTGAATGACCGTCTAACTTTTTATTAAAGGGAAGGGTGATGCCGCATAGTATCACGCCAGTGTCTTGAGGCGCGCACTCTATTAAGCGGTGAATGTCGTATCCATTGCCTGTTCTAATATCAGGAAAGGTATATTTATCAGTATCTTGCAATAGTTTTCTCGCGTAAATCATATCATCTTGAGTGGTGATTTTAAAATTCTGTGCATCGCTATCAATCAATTGCACCTTCATGCCGTAATGTTCGCTTAGTGCGGCGTCGTCTGTAAAGTGGTTTAAGTTTTGTTCACGTGCTTTTTCGTGTGCAGTTTTTATTTCTTGGAATGTAAAGCCTTGCGGTGTTTGCGCCAAATATAGGTTTTCTCTAGAAACGGTTTCTACCACCAAATTGTCTTTGCCAGCACGTTTTATCGTGTCGTTGATTGAGGTGGATGGCAAGGCGCAGATATTTGGTTTTATAGCGTCTAGCGTATTTGATATGGCTTGATGCGAAACAAAAGGGCGAGCCGCATCGTGTATCAGCACTTTATTGGTGCTCTGTTCGTTTAATGCAAATACACCATTTGCGCAGCTTTCTTGACGTGTGTTTCCGCCTTTAACGGGTGGCAGTAGTTTTTGGTGTTTTTGGGTGCTTTCAAAATAAAGCGCTTCGTCGTCTTGGTGTATAACTACCTGCACAAGATTAATTTCTTCATGATCTACAAATTGGCTAATTGTTCTTTGTAAAATAGAGCAATCGCCAAGGCGCATATATTGCTTTGGCGTTTTGTCATTTGCGCTCATTAGCCTTGTGCCGCGCCCAGCCGCAACAATAATAACAGCGTTTAGCGTGTTTTTGTTATCAGGCTTTGCTTTGGTGTTGGCTGGCAAGGTTGGTTTCCGATTTTAGTCATTAAAGCGTCTTAAGATTGGCTTGTATTGCTAATTTTATAAATGTGCAATCAAGAGCTTGTCTTCTATTGTAAATCTGTCTAAAATTAAGGCATAATATAAATTGAACAAAAATTAAGCAATTTTAGTTGTTTTAATTGTGTTGGAGTGTTTTCGTATTGGCGCATTTAGAAAATAAAGATGTTGAAATGGGTGTAAGCAATATTGCCCCCAAAGACAATATTTTTGCCAAATCGCTCAATATTGGCTCTATCAAAACACGCAATAATGTATTTTTGGCGCCTATGTCTGGCGTGAGTGATGTGCCGTTTAGAAAAGCCGCTTGGAAAGCTGGCGCTGGCATGGTGATTTCTGAAATGGTTGCTAGCGAAGCCTTTTGTACTGGGCACAGCGAAATGCTTTTAAAAGCAGAAAGCGCTGGCTTGCCTGTGCATATGGTTCAGCTTGCTGGGCGCGAACCTGAATGGATGGCAAGGGCTGCAAAAATATGCGAGGGGCATGGCGCCGATATTATCGATATTAATATGGGATGTCCTGCAAGACGGGTCACAACGGGCTATTCTGGTTCTGCTTTAATGCGTGATCTTGATCATGCGCTAACACTCATAGAGGCTGTTGTTGGCGCTGTGGACGTGCCTGTTACACTCAAAATGCGTCTTGGATGGGATGAGCATTCTATTAATGCACCAGATTTGGCAAAGCGTGCCCAAAATGCGGGTGTGCAATTGGTAACGGTGCATGGGCGCACAAGATGCCAGTTTTATAAGGGCAGTGCAGACTGGGATGCGGTACGCGCCGTTAAGGATGCCATTTCTATTCCGCTTTTAATTAATGGTGATATTTGCTCCTATCAAGATGGCATCAGCGCTATGAAAGCTTCTAATGCAGATGGCATAATGATTGGGCGAGCTTCTTATGGCGCTCCAGATTTACCGGGGCTTGTGGCCAATGGCGCAGATTTGAGCGGAGATGCACGCCACTACAATGTGATTGAACATTATCAAGAGATGATTAGCTTCTTCACGCCTGAATCTGGCGTTAAAATTGCACGCAAACATTTGGGCTGGTTTTTTGAACAACTGGGCGATGTGCCAAGCGCTATGAAAGCTCAAATTATGCAAAGCACAGACCCACAAATTGTGTGCAAAATACTAGAAGAAGTGATTGCAGGTTCAAGCCAATATAAATCCAAGAATTACAACTCAAAAATATCGAAGGCGGCATGAGGATAATCTAATGGTGGGTGTTTCTAAAGATACAGATTTACATGCTTTTGCACCAATCGTGTTAGATGCTATGCCACACCCAGTTTTGATGGTGGATGATAGCGGCAAGATTATATATGCCAATCAGTCTTCTGAAGGTTTTTTACAATCTTCAATGGCCATTATCTGCAAGCGCTCAATCGATTATTTTATGCCATTTGGCAGTCCTGTTTTAGCGCTAATCAATCAGGTTAAGGCTAACCAATCGAGCTTTAATGAATATAAGGTTGATGTGTCATCGCCGCGTCTTGGCAAAGACAAATTGGTAGATGTGTATGCATCTTTTGTGCGTCTGCCTGAAACGCGCATGCCTGAAAAAAGCGGTGTCGTTTTACAGTTTTTACCAAGAAGCGTTGCAGAAAAAATTGATCGCCAACTCACCCATAGGGGGGCAGCTAGAACTGTTTCTGGTTTGGCGGCTATGCTGGCGCATGAAATTAAAAATCCGCTTTCAGGCATTCGCGGCGCTGGCCAGCTTTTAGAAATGTCAGTAAGCGATGAAGATCGCTCTTTAACGCAGCTCATAAAAGATGAGACAGACCGCATTGTTGGGCTTGTTGATCGAATGGAAGTGTTTTCAGATGAGCGTCCACTAGAGCAAGAGCCTGTCAACATTCACGCCGTTTTAGAGCGCGTTAAAACGCTTGCCGTAAATGGTTTTGCAAAAGAAGTTATGGTGAGTGAAAAATACGATCCCTCATTGCCACTTGTAAAAGGCAATCACGATCAGCTTGTGCAAGTGTTTTTAAATTTGGTCAAAAATGCGGCTGAGGGCGTTGCAGATATTGAGCAACCCAAAATCTCTATAGAAACAGGCTATCGCCCCGGTGTTCATTTATCTGTTCAGGGCATTAGTGAGCGCGTTGCGCTGCCCATAGAATTGATTGTGAAAGACAATGGCAATGGTATTTCTGAAGATATTAGACCTTACATTTTTGATCCATTTGTAACCACAAAAACCAATGGTTCTGGTTTGGGGCTGGCTTTGGTTGCTAAAATTGTAGGCGACCATGGCGGTGTTATTGAATGCGAGAGCGATACGAGTGGCACAATATTTAGAATTTTATTGCCCGTGTTTAAAGACACGCAAATGCTAGAACAAATTGATGAAATGAATGATATAAGCGAGCAAGCAAATGAGTAAGGGTGTTGTGCTGGTTGCAGATGATGATGCGGCCATTAGAACTGTTGTTAATCAGGCGCTAACTCGTGCTGGGTTTGAGGTGAGGGTAACCTCGAATGTTGCAACATTATGGCGCTGGGTTTCTGCTGGTGATGGCGATGTCGTTGTGAGCGATGTTGTGATGCCAGATGGCAATGCCTTTGATATTATTCCAAAGATCAAACGCGCTCGTCCCGAGCTTCCCGTAATTGTGATGAGCGCCCAAAATACATTTATGACAGCAATAACAGCCAGTGAAAAAGGGGCATATGAGTATTTGCCAAAACCTTTTGATTTGCAAGAATTGGTGGCCACAGTTTCGCGCGCGATTTTAGAGCCGAAAAAATCTATCGTAAATACAAAGAACTTAGAAGATGAAAGCGAGCGCATGCCGCTTGTTGGGCGCTCTAGCGCTATGCAAGAAATATATCGCGTTCTTGCTCGCTTAATGCAAACTGATTTAACGCTTATGATTACCGGTGAATCTGGCACGGGTAAAGAATTGGTAGCCAGCGCATTGCACGAATATGGCAAGCGCAAAACGGGGCCCTTTGTTGCCATTAACATGGCGGCTATTCCAAAAGACTTGATTGAATCTGATTTGTTTGGTCACGAATATGGT
>JBGCEA010000218.1:0-7239 GCA_045105915.1 Nitratireductor sp. | reverse complement strand
GACCAGCATAGGTAACGCGTAAAACGGCGGTGTTCATTATGTGCGCCCCTTTATCAATTCTTCATATGAAGCGCGATCAACACGGCGAAACTGAACACGATCACCCACATCAAATAGAAATGGATTGTCTGGATCATTTTGTAAAACTTGTGTTGGCGAACTGCCAATAATAGACCAACCTGTTGGCATTTTTAAGGTTGTAACGAGACACTGTGGGCCAGCAATTAAAACACGCCCTGCTGGTATGTCTCGAATAGCAGTTGCTTTTCTAGGCACTTGCATGGGCGAGGGGACGCCAGATAAATAAGCGTAGCCTGGCGCAAAGCCATACATGCCAACGCTATAGGCGCCAGATAGATGCATGCTAATAACTGCTTCTTCGCTCATATCAGTGGCCTTAGCCACAGCTTCAAGATCTGGCGCGAAATCACGATCATAACAAACAGGTACTTCGTGGGTGCTTGCTTGTTTTTGGTCTTGCACATTTGCGCTAAGAAGAGCGCGAACTTCGCTCTCCATTTCACCATGGTCGGTTACCAGCGGGTCAAACTTTGCAAGAAGGTTTACAAAAGCTGGAACAGTTTCAAGTAGTCCTAGAGGTGGATTGGCTGCAATTGCGCGATCAAGTTTCTGAACACGCTCGCTCAAGGCTTCACTTACATCAGTGCCTAATTGCACTAAAATGGCGTGGTCTGCGACCGCATAAAAGGTAACGCCTTGCATGTTTTACATATCCACAAATGCACTGAGTTGGATATTTTCTATTTTCAAGCGGCGCTTAATTTCGCGAGCCATAGCAACAGCGCCATCGCTATCTCCATGCACGCATATTGAGTGCGCAATAAGAGGAATGGGGTCGCCATCGATCACTGGCATTTTTCCGGTTTTTAAAAAATCGATAAGCCTATCTGCAGCTTCTTGCGCGTCATGTATAATCGCACCTTTTGTGCCACGAGGCACAAGTTGCCCAGATTTTAGATAGCCGCGATCTGCAAATATTTCGCTATAAACCGTTAGCCCAATCTCGCTTGCGGCCTTTTCAAGACATGTGCCAGATATGGCAAGTATTGATAATTGAGGGTCTATTTGAGACACCGCTTTTGCAATGGCCTTGGCGACATCCATATCGCGCGCGGCTAAATTTGCAAGCGCGCCATGAGGCTTAACATAGCGCACTTTCACGGGCACAAGCGATGCAACGCTTATTAAAGCCCCAATTTGTGCTGCAATCATTCGGCCAATTTCATTTGGCGACATGGGTATTACACGCCTGCCAAAACCTTCTCTATCATTATAGCCAGGATGCGCGCCAACAATTACGCCTTGCTCTTTTGCAAGCGTCAGTGTTTCAAACATGGTTTCAGGATCACTAGCATGCCCGCCGCAAGCAATGTTAGCGCTATTTACAAGCGATAACATGGTTGCATCATCACCCATTTTCCATGGCCCAAAACCTTCGCCAAGGTCTGAATTTAAATCAATTTTCATCTCAAACTCCAAGGCCTGAATTCGAATCTTATTCTACACTCTGTGCTTATCTTAGCATTTGAAACGAACTCTATGTATCTACTTTTTGTATTGCGTAAAATTCTTACTGTTTCTGCCAGCAATATGCTCACCAGCACTAATAAGTTCATAGTTGCTTTTCTCATTGCTAAAATCATTTGGGTCGATAATCGTTTGGCTAGAAGGGTCACAAAATACCGGAATTGAATAGCGCGCTGTTTTGTTTCTATTAATAACGCGGTGCTTGGTAGAAACCAGTTCGCCATTGGTCCAGCGTTCTAATAAATCGCCAATATTGCACACAAAGGCACCTTCAATAGGGGGCGCCTCAATCCACTCATCATCTTGGTTCAAAACTTGAAGTCCGCCTTGCATGTCCTGCATGAGCACGGTGAGAACCCCAAAATCTGTATGAGAGGCCGCGCCAAAGCGTTGTTCGGCTTCATCATCTTTGCCCATGGGTGGATAATAAACAAGTTGTGCACGCGCAAGCGGCTTTTCATAAGCGGCGTCAAAAAAGTCTCTATTCTTACCAAGCCCAACAGCTAGTGCGCTTAAAACAGTTTTGCTCAAGTCAATAACACCCTGATAATAAGGCGCTAGATCACGCTTTAAAAAAGGTGCAACTTCATCTGGCCACTGATTTGGAAAAACCATTGGCACACCTGCTAATACATCAGGGTCGTCCTTTTCAACTTCATATCCCCAAAAGAAAACTTCTTTAGAATCATGCGTTTTTGAGCCTTCAAGCTTGGTCATGCCTTCGCCCATCCAGCCACGCTGGTTTGTGTCTACACTTATGCTCGATTTTTGTTCAACTGGCAGTTCGAAAAAACGCTTTGAGGCACCAAAAGCTTGCGCCATTAATTCAGAAGAAATCCCGTGCCCTTTTATGTAGAAAAATCCAACTGTTTTTGCAGTGTGCACAAGCTCTTCTGCAATTTTTGCAAAGCCGTCTTCTGTTCCAATATCAGATAAATCGATAACAGGAATAGCATCGAAGCTTGTTGTTTTAGCGTTCGCAAAATTATCGCTCATTTTTTTTCTCCATTTCAGACTGAGGGCTTAGATAGTGTGGATTAACAGAATTTGGCATTATCGCTTCAATTGCGGTTAGAATGTCAAATATCTTTATCGACTTATTTTTGTTCATTTCAACTTTATAAGGGGGCAAATTCGTACATTCTAACAAAACACTTTTTGTATTCTTGCCAAACTCATTTGCGATCAAATCTATGTCTGCTTTTGCTTTTTTTGGGTCTAGTTCAAGTAGATCATTTTCAATTACATTTCTTAAATGCGAATGTTCATCAAGCCCAATGATAGAGCTTTCAAACGCTTCGCATCCATTTGGTAAGTGAGCGCGATTTAGTTTGCTTGCATCAAAGGTGAAAATCTTCAATTCTTGTGGTGTATGCGTTTTTTGTAAACTTCGTAATTGTTCAAGCGCTGAGCCTATGAAAGGGGCTTTGCATTCATTTACCAACGCGTCTTGAAAAGGCGCTAGAAAACCACAGGATGTAGTAATCAAATCGCCAGTCGCTTTACTCGCGGCCTCAACAAATGGCGCAAGCTCAATCTCTTGGGGCGTATCAGTTACAATTTTGGCAACGCTCGCATTTGGCACTTTGATAATTTCCAACTCGCATTGAAAAGTTTCATGACACCCAATATCCCCAGCTACGCGAGGGAAATGGGTGTCTAATTGCAAAACGCTTATGCGTGCCATGTTAAAGTCAACCTAGTTGCACTCTAATTTCGTTGTCTTATGTTTTCTGGAAGCCAAGTAGCAAGCTCTGGGAAAATGACCAAAATCACAACCATCAACAACATTAGCCCAACCATAGGAATGGCGGTTTTTGCAATATAGCCAATCTCGTGTTTGGTCATGCCTTGTAAAACAAACAGGTTGAAGCCAATAGGCGGTGTTACTTGCGCGGTTTCAATAACCACAACCAAAAAGATACCAAACCAAATAACATCAATGCCAGCGGCGCGTATCATCGGCTCTACTATTGCCATAGTCAGTACCACAGAAGATAGGCCATCCATGAACATGCCCAAAATCAAATAGAAGACGGTGAGAACAGCAATCAGCATAACAGGTGTTAGATTATAGCCATCAATCAATTCGGCCATTGCACGTGGCAAACCTGTAAAGCCCATAGACAAAGACAAGAACGCAGCGCCCATTAAGATAAGTGCAATCATTGCAGAGGTGCGCGTTGCGCCCATTAAGCTTTTTGAGAAGGTTTCCCAAGTTAGCGAGCGTTGACCAGCCGATAAGGCAAGTGCGCCTATAACGCCAACTGCAGCGGCTTCTGTAGCGGTTGCATAACCCAGATACATAGAGCCAATAACCAAAAACACTAGCCCCATAACAGGCAGTAGAAATAGGCTTTCTTTTAGCATTGTACGAATTGGCATCTTGGGCTCTGGCTCAGGTTTTTTGCCCTTAGTCGTAAAGTGCCAAAACACGATATAAGACATAAACAGCAAAGAAAGAACGAGCCCAGGAAATACGCCAGCCATAAACAATTTGGTGATGCTCTCATTAATTGTAACACCATAAACAATAAGCGTTAGCGAGGGCGGTATCATAAGGCCGAGTGTTGCAGCGCCAGCCAATGTGCCAATAATCATGTGCTCTGGATACCCACGAGAACGCAATTCAGGAATAGACATTTTGCCAACCATATTAAGCGTTGCGGCAGATGATCCTGAAACAGCTGCAAATATGGTGCAACCCGCAATGTTGGTGTGCAGCAAGCCACCCGGCAAAAAGCGCATCCACGGCGCTAAGCCTCTAAACAAATCTTGCGATAAGCGCGTTCGAAATAATATCTCGCCCATCCATATAAATAAGGGCAGGGCAGTTAGGGTCCAGCTACTTGCACCTGTCCATATTGTGGTGATCATAGCATCGCCAGCAGGGCGAGAAGTGAATAGCTCCATGCCAACCCAAGCAACACCCATAAGCGCTAAGCCAACCCAAACAGAGCTGCCTAAAAGCAAAAATAAAACGAATAGAAAAATTACAATTGCATAAATTTCGGTCATTCTATTGTCTCGCTTTTGATATTGCTTTCTTGATTAATCAATAAGCGATAAAGATTGTCCCATAACGCAATGGCCAATAAGACGGTGCCAATCGACATGGCAATTTGTGGCAGCCAAACTGGGGTAAACACCATTTGATCTCCAGTTTTTGCCCAAAGATCGCCCCAGTTCCATGGCCAGGTGCCAAGCATGGCAACGCTTGTTAAAATCCATTCTGGAACCTGATCTAAACCCTGTGTTCGATCATTTAGCATTTGGGATAAGAAATTTGTTTTAATTGCATAGCGCGCAAAATAGGTGGCGGTGATTGCAGAAACTAAGATTGCAAAAGCATCTAGCCAGTAACGAAGAAAATCATTCATATTCAAGAAAATTGAAACGCGTATATGTGCGCCATGATTGAGTGTATAGGCAAGCGCGAAGAAAGAGGTGCAGGCCATTGCATAGCCGGCAAATTCTGTGCCCCCTGGAAACACCAGTCCAGACCATCGCGAAACCATTTGCCCAACAATTAAAAGTAGAATGAGCACCATAAAGCCAGCAGCAATAACCCCTGATAGGGTGTAAATACGGTCTAAAATTTTCCATAGCGGCGCAAAAATGCGTCGTGCTTTATCTTTATAAAACAAGCAGAACAGAGCCAAAAAGCTTGGAAAAACGAAAAGCCAGAACCACAAAGGTAGCCCTAGAAAAGGTTGCCAATCACGCACAGATATATCCTAAATAAAAAAGGCCCTGCAGGTTTGCAGAGCCTTTAGTTTGCTAATTAGTTAGCCATAGCTTTGTAAGCGTCTAAGATAGCCTGACCATCTGCACCTGCAGTTTTTACCCAGTCAGCTGTCATTTTAGAGCCAATAGCTTGAAGTTCTTTCAAGAAATCAGGACCAGCATCTTCAACAGACATGCCATTTTTCTCTAATTGCTCAAAATACCAACCAGCCAGTTCAGCAGATTTTGCAGAACAAGCAGCGCCTGTTTCATCAGCAGCTTTTTGAACCATCTTTTGCTTGTCAGCGCTTAGGCCTTCCCAAACACCTTTATTCACCATCACATAGTTGCGTGGCAACCAAGCATTCACTTTATAATAGTGTGTTAGGTGTTCCCAAACCTTGCGGTCATAACCAGTTGAACCAGATGAAATAAAGCTCTCAGCAACGCCTGTTGCTAGTGCTTGTGATAGTTCTGCCGCTTCAACTTGAACAGGAACCATGCCCAGCTCTTCTGCAAATGTTGCAGTTGCTGAATTGTATGAACGGAACTTGATGCCTTTTGTGTCAGCTGAAGATTTTACTTCTTTTTTGAAGTAGAAACCCTGACCCGGCCATGGGCAAGTATATAGTGCAACAAGGTTTAAGTCAGAAAGCTGAGCATTTACTTTGTCTTTAGCGGCTGCCCACAATTTGTCGTTTGCTTCATATGTGGTTGCAATGAAAGGAACGTTGTCCCAGCCAAGAAGAGGTGCTTCGTTTGCATGTGCAGACATGAAGCGCTCGCCAATTGGTGCTTGGCCAGTTTGAATTGCGCGCTTAATTTCGCCGCCTTTAAACAATGAGCCACCTGGGTGAACCGTAATGTTAATGTCGCCGCCTGTGTAGTCGCGTACTTTATCTGCAAATACCACACCCATTTCTGAGTGGAAGTTCGAAGCAGCATATGCCATTGGCATATCCCAATCTTCTGCCATCGCTGTGCCAGTTACTGCAACGCTCATTAGAGACGCAGCAACAAGAGATTTATAAACATTATTCATTATATTTCCTCCCAGAAAATGAAATTAGATCATGAGTATCGAGATGGACTAAATTCATCCAAATCGATGTTTCCCATTTTTTGACTTACTAAGTCTGCAAGTATTCGACCTGTTTTTGCCCCACCTGTCAAGCCCACATGTTGATGACCAAAACCTACCAATGCATTGTTATATTTGCTAATTCGCCCAATTACAGGCAAGCTATTTGCGGTTGTAGGGCGATGGCCGAGCCATTCATCAATGCGCTCATATTCTAAATCTGGGAACAAACTCTTCGCGTTTTTCTTGAGCAGTTCAATAGGGGCTTTGCTAGGGCCGGCCTTCAAACCGCCAAATTCAACAATGCCAGCCAAGCGTATGCGCCCATCCATTGGGGTGACGACAAATTTACCAGAGGCAACCATAATTGGCGCTTTTGGAGCGCTTGTAGGATTTACCAATTCTATGTGGTAGCCGCGCTCACTTTCAAACGGAATTTTCAAGCCAAGCTTTTTAGAAATATCGCCAGACCAAGGGCCTAACGTAAAAACAATCTGATCGGCAAGAACATCGCCTTGATCTGTTTTTAGGCCCTTCAAGCAATTGCCATCTTCTGTGTTCTCTTCAATAAGGCCTTCAATGTTTGCTTTTAATAGTGTGCCGCCTTTTTTTTGAAAGTGCGTGGCAAGTGCCTTTATGTATGCACCTGGATCGCTAATTTTACCATGTTGCTTATTGGCAACCACAACTTCAAATTGACCATCATAAATTGGATCAATTCTCTTAAATTGGCCTTTTGTGAGCACCTCAAATTTATGGCCATTTTCTTTTCGAATATCCCAAGCAAATTTATCTGCCTCAAAGTCTGCTTTTTTGGCATAGCCAAAATGATAATCAACTTCTGAAATATATTTTTCAGCGCCTGTGCCTTTGGCCAATTGGCG
>JBGCEA010000217.1:0-4438 GCA_045105915.1 Nitratireductor sp. | reverse complement strand
TAAAACTTGGTTTAATCTAGACAACACCCGTTACGTTTCAAGAATTCAATAAATTAAAGGTATAAAATGACTAAACTCAATTATGGTATGATTGGTTGTGGAATGATGGGGCATGAGCACATCAAAAACATTCAGTTGCTAGAAAATACAAATGTTAAAGCGATTTTTGAACCAGATGAGGCAATGCGCAATACGGCCAAATCGCTTGCGCCAGATGTGGTGTTTGAAAGCAGCATTGAAGCTCTGTTAAATCGTGATGACCTTGATTGCTTGGTTATTGTGTCGCCAAATTATTTGCACGCGCAGCAACTAAGCCAAATTGCAAAGTCTAAGCATTTGCCGTTATTGGTAGAAAAGCCAGTTGTGACAAATGAAAAAGACTATCAAATTGTAGAGGCGTTAGAAGCCAGTTATCAAAAGCCAATTTGGGTTGCGATGGAATATCGCTATATGCCGCCTGTTGCTAAACTTATAGAGCAAGCACAAGCCGCTACTGGTGGTGTTAAGCTTTTATCGATTAGAGAGCATCGTTTTCCATTTTTGGAAAAGGTTGGCGACTGGAATCGCTTCAATGAAAAAACAGGTGGTACATTTGTAGAAAAATGTTGCCACTTTTTTGATCTTATGCGCCTTATCACGCAATCAGAGCCAACTCGCATAGCAGCATCTGCTGGTCAGTCTTATAATCACTTAGAAGAAGATTATGAGGGCAAAACGCCAGATATTTGGGATAATGGTTATGTGATTGTCGATTTCAAATCTGGAACGCGTGCCATGTTAGAACTTTGCATGTTTGCAGAAGGTGCGCGCTATCAAGAAGAGATTTCCGCTGTTGGGCATTTGGGCAAGATTGAGTGTTTTGTTCCAGGACCTGGCAGATTTTGGCCAGAGCATTTAGCGCCTGCGCCTAATCCAAAATTAGTTCTTAGCCCACGTAATCCTAAAGGACCTACAACAAGTGATGTGTTGGTGGATGAGAAATTGCTAGATGCTGGTGACCATAATGGGTCTACTTTTTATCAGCACCAAAAGTTTCAGCAAGTTGTGCTTGGAAAGCAAAAGCCCGAAGTGAGCTTGAAAGATGGCTGGAAAGCTGTGCAGATGGGATTAGCTGCACAGCAATCTGCAGCGACAGGTAAGATGATAGAGTTGTAATCTATTCCATTACTGGAATAGAAAACTCTCCGCCTTCTTTGATACCCGATGGCCAGCGCGCAGTGACCGTTTTTGTTCTTGTGTAGAACTTAAACGCGTCAGGCCCGTGCTGGTTTAAATCGCCAAAGACAGATTTTTTCCAACCACCAAATGTGTGATAAGCAAGCGGCACAGGAATTGGCACGTTAATACCAACCATGCCAACATTGATACGGTTTGCAAAATCGCGAGCCGTATCACCATCACGCGTAAAGATGGCTGTGCCATTGCCATATTCATGGTCCATGGCAAGGCCAATTGCTTCTTCATAGGTTTGTGCACGCACTGTAGATAAGACAGGGCCAAAGATTTCTTGCTTATAAATCTCCATGTCTTTTGTAACGTTGTCGAATAAATGTGCGCCAACAAAATTTCCGCTTTCATAGCCTTGCAACTTAAAGTCACGTCCATCTACAACCAGTTTAGCGCCTTGCTCTATGCCTGTTTCTACAAGACCCAAAATCTTTTCTTTTGCTTGGGCAGTAATAACAGGGCCAAAGTCAACATCATTGCCGGCAGTGTAAGGGCCAACCTTTAGTTTTTCGATACGCGGTATTAGCTTTTCAATCAGTCTATCTGCGGCTTCATTGGTTACAGGCACTGCAACTGAAATAGCCATGCAGCGCTCGCCAGCTGCGCCATAGCCAGCGCCAACTAGCGCATCTGCCGCTTGATCCATATCTGCATCTGGCATGATAATCATATGGTTTTTAGCCCCGCCAAAGCACTGGCAACGTTTGCCGTTTGCTGTAGAGCGCGCATAAATATATTCTGCAATGGGTGTTGAGCCAACAAAACCAACAGAGGCAATTGTTTCATTGTCTAAAATGGCATCCACTACTTCTTTGTCACCATGCACAACTTGTAAAATGTCTTTTGGTAAGCCTGCTTCAATAAGCAGTTCTGCTAGCATGTTTGGAACGGTTGGGTTGCGCTCTGATGGTTTTAAAATCATTGCATTGCCGCAAACAATTGCTGGGCAGAACATCCACATTGGAATCATCGCAGGAAAGTTAAATGGCGTGATGCCAGCAGTTACACCCAAAGGCTGACGCATAGAATAAATATCGATGCCAGGGCCGGCGCCATCTGTAAATTCGCCTTTGAGTAATTGAGGAGCGCCAATGCAATATTCTGCAACTTCAAGACCGCGAATGATATCGCCTTTGGCATCTGGCAAAGTTTTGCCGTGCTCTTTTGAAAGGGCGCTTGCTAGCTTGTCCATATCTCTATTTAACAAGTTTACAAATTTCATCATGACACGTGCGCGTCTTTGTGGATTTACAGCTGCCCAAGCAGGTTGCGCTTTTTGTGCTCTTTCTACTGCTTCATCAAGGTCTTTTGCGTTTGCAAAATTAACCTGAGAATCTACTTGGCCAATTGCTGGGTTAAATACATCGCCTTTTCTAGTCGATGTGCCATCAACATACTCGCCGCCAATAAAGTGTTTTATAGTTGTCATAGTTTGCTCCTTTTGGACAAAGTGTAGCTTATTTTTAGTTGCATATAAAACAATAAAAATGACTAACAGTTATGCATTAATGTATATAAAGGTAGTTTTTTAATACTGATGTAGCAATTCAATCGGTTTAATTTCATTTTTCTTTTAAATCCTCAAACATCAAAAATTACTCTTGTGTAATAGTCTTCATTTCTTCTTGTAATTGTTTTTTCGTGCGCTACACACTTTAGACTAAAGTTGCAAATCTGATTGACATATTCAATTTATTGAATGTATTAATTACTGTATGTTGTTTTTAAAATTCAACATTTTGTGTGAAGTGAAGGAAGAAGTTTTGAGTATTTTTGGAGTGCCTAAAGAAATCTTTGCTGGTGAAAACCGAGTGGCTTTAACGCCTCAATCTGCAAAGGACATACAAAAGCTTGGCTTTGATTGTATCATAGAGAAGGGCGCTGGTATTGGCGCTGGTTTTTCTGATGCGCAATATAAAGACGCTGGCGTAAAGGTTGTTGCTAAGGCAAGTGATGTTTGGAAAAAAGCTGATATTATTGGCAAGGTGCGTGCACCAAGCAGCGCAGAAACGAAACTGTTTAGAAAAGATCAAACGGTTATTAGTTTTGTTAACCCTGCGGCTTCTAAAACACTTTTAAACGCTTCAAAAAAAGCAGGCAGTACTTTAGTGGCTATGGACATGGTGCCGCGTATTTCGCGTGCACAAAAAATGGATGCCTTGTCTTCTATGGCAAATATTGCTGGATATCGTTCTGTTATTGAAGCTGGCAACAATTTTGGACGTTTCTTTACTGGCCAAGTGACAGCGGCTGGTAAAGTGCCACCTGCAAAAGTGCTTGTTATTGGCGCTGGTGTAGCTGGCCTTGCGGCTATTGGCACATCTACCAGTCTTGGCGCAATTACTTATGCATTTGATGTGCGCCCTGAAGTTGCAGAACAAATTGAATCTATGGGCGCGGAATTTGTCTATCTAGAATTTGATGAGAGCGAAGGACAAGACAGCGCCGCAACGGGTGGCTATGCAGCGCCTTCCAGCCCTGAATTTCGTGAAAAGCAATTGGCCAAATTTAGAGAAATGGCTGGCGATATTGACATCGTAATTTGTACGGCTCTTATTCCAAATAGAGAAGCGCCAGAGCTTTGGACAAAAGACATGGTTGAAACCATGAAGTCTGGTTCTGTAATTGTAGATTTGGCGGCAGAAAAAGGCGGCAATTGCAAGTTGACTGTCGCTGACAAAAAGATTGTGACAAAAAATGGTGTAACCATTATTGGCTACACGGATTTTCCGAGCCAAATGGCGACACAGTCTTCTACGCTTTATTCGAACAATATTCGTCACATGTTGAGCGACTTAACGCCCGAAAAAGACGGTGTTGTAAATCATGATATGGAAGACGATGTTATTCGCGGTGCAACTGTAACGCATGAGGGCGCTATTACGTTCCCGCCGCCACCGCCAAAAATTGCAGCGATTGCAGCTGCGCCTAAAAAAGAAGCGCCAAAAGAGCTAAGCCCAGAAGAGGTGAAAGCGCAAGAAGCGGCGGCCTTTAAGGCAGCCAGCAAACAGCAATTTTTGTTGCTGGGTATTGGTGCGCTCTTAATGCTGGTGCTTGGTACATTTGCACCTGCAAGCTTTATGCAGCACTTTATTGTTTTTGTATTGGCTTGCTTTGTTGGCTTCCAAGTTATTTGGAATGTTTCGCACTCATTGCACACACCTTTAATGGCAGTAACAAACGCAATTTCTGGTATTGTGATTATTGGCGC
>JBGCEA010000216.1:0-7661 GCA_045105915.1 Nitratireductor sp. | reverse complement strand
TCAGGCGGATCTGAAGCTGTAGAATCTGCACTAAAACTTGCAAGGCAATATTATTGGGAACAAGGCCAAACAGAACGAAAATATTTCATCGCAAGAAAACAAAGCTACCACGGCAATACACTAGCGGCGCTTTCAACAGGTGGCAATGAATGGCGGCGCGAGCCCTTCTCTCCCCTCATGATAAAAACCAGCCACATAGCGCCATGCTATGAGTATAGAGGCCTAGCAACTGGCGAAACGCCAGAGCAATACGGCCTACGCGTTGCGAATGAATTAGAGTCCGAAATTGAACGCCTTGGCGCGCAAAATGTAATTGGCTTTGTGGCAGAACCAGTAGTTGGTGCAACAGCCGGCGCGGTGCCGCCTGTAAAGGGCTATTTTAAGCGTGTCAGAGAGATTTGCGATAAGCATGACATATTGCTCATCTTAGATGAAGTAATGTGCGGCATGGGCAGAACAGGCACTCTATTCGCTTGCGAACAAGACGGTATTTCGCCAGACATGATAACAATCGCAAAAGGCCTAGGCGCTGGCTACCAGCCAATTGGCGCAATGCTTTGCAGCGCAAAAATTTATGAATGTATAGAAAATGGCTCAGGCTTTTTTCAGCACGGACATACCTATATTGGGCACCCAACTGCATGCGCCGCAGCGCTGGCAGTGGTGAACAGACTAGTAGAAGACAAGCTATGCGACAGATCGCATAGTATGGGTGAAAAACTACAAGCCGCCTTAACCGATAGATTTAGCGATCATCCCTATATTGGTGACATACGAGGGCGTGGCCTGTTTAGAGGCATCGAAATTGTGAAAGATAGAGCCAGCAAAACGCCCTTTGCACCAAGTGAAAACATAAATAAGAAAATTAAAAAAGTTGCATTTCAAAATGGCTTGGCGTGTTACCCAATGGGTGGCACAATTGATGGTGTGAATGGCGATCATATCTTACTCGCGCCACCATTTATTTTAGAAGATCAACACATCGATGAAATAACTGATAAGCTAGAAAAAACCTTCAAAGAGATATTTTAAGTTAGGCTATTAAATGAAAAAATACATTGCTTCTATCTTGCTCATTATTACATTTGTTAGCGCTACGCAGGCGCATAAAGGTGCAACGGGTATTGTTAAAGTTCGAATGGATGAAATGTCTGCAATCGGCAAAAACATGAAACAAATTTCGCAAATGCTAAATGGTGAAACAAGTTTCAACGCAGAGTTACTCAAAACAAAGGCGAATGAAATATCTAACCTCGCCAAGAAATTTCCGTATCATTTTAAAGAAGAAATAAAAGACAATATCACACAAGCCTCACCTAAAATTTGGCAAACACCCGATGAGTTCAATCAACTGTCTAATAGGTTAGCACATCATGCAAAGCAACTTGCAGACAAAGCTACAGTGTCTGAAGATTTAGAAAAACTCAAAGAAGATTTCAAAATCATGGCTGGTACGTGCAAGTCATGCCATGCAGGCTATAGAGTGAAAAAGTAGAGTCATTCTTTTCACCAGACTTACTGCCTTTAGTCGCAGGAGGCAGTTTAAGAAAATTATTGCTGATTTGGCATAAATACGCTTAACCTTTAAAATCAATATTTTAGGTTGAAAGAGTTAGGTTTTAAGTGCGCGCAATATTGCTCATTCTCTTTTTGGTGATCTCAGGCATTGTAAGTTACTCAGCTTACAACTTTGCATTCTCACGACTAGAGACCACAGCAATAAAAACTTCTCAAAATCGCCTCTCATTATACAGTGCAAATTTACGCGCCTCACTCGAGCGTCTTTCGCATCTGCCAAAAACAATTTCGATCTATCCAAATATCGTTGATGTTTTAAGCAAAGACCAACAATTGCCTGAGTTCAATTCTTACCTTGAAAGCGTAAATGATTTTTCTGGTGGTGCAGCGCTTTATGTCATGGATACAAATGGCGATACGATTGCCTCTAGTAATTTCAAAACTGCCGAAAGCTTTATAGGTAAAAATTATGGCTTCCGCCCTTATTTTACAAAAGCCATGGAAGGTGAAGAAGGTAGAGTGTTCGCCGTTGGCGCCACCACAGGCCGGCCTGGTTATTTTGTTTCACGAGCCATTAAAAACAAAAACAACATCATAGGCATTGCAGTTGTTAAAACCGAATTCGATAATTTGTTGAGTGATTGGCAAAAGGCCGATGAGACGGTTTTGATAACCGACAAAGACGGGGTGATCTTTTTAGCCTCACAGCCGCAATATACTTATAAAACGATTAACAGGTTAAAGGCAGAAACTTTAAGCACATTAATTACGAATAAGAAGTTTGGAACATTTACGCCAACTTTGCTAAATTACACATCAGAAAAAAATGCGTTTGTAGGCTCGGTTGAGATTGCAAACGAGTCTTACGAAATATCTACTCTTGATATTGAGAACACGCAATGGAAAATTCACTACCTAACGCCCCTTGCCCCCCAGCGCACCGCCGCAACCTTTATTGCTGGTTTAGTGTTCATCCTCTTTGCCTTGGCTGGTTTTATTTTTCTTTATTTACGCGGCATAATGAACAGAAAAAAACTTGAACGCGCCACAGCCGAGGCAGAACAAATTCGCACCATAAACACCAAACTCAAAAACGAAATTGAAGCGCGTAAAGAAACACAAGTGCAATTGGTTGAGGCGCAAGATGAACTCATCCAATCCAGCCGCTTAGCAGCACTTGGCACTATGTCAGCTGCCATTGTGCATGAGGTGAACCAACCCGTAGCTGCAATTAGAACACTCACCTCGAGCGGTAGCGTGCTAACAAAAGCTAACCGAAAAGAAGAGCTGCTTGATGTTTTTGAACAAATCAAAAACATGACAGAAAGACTAGGCATTATCACATCTGACTTGCTTGTCTTTTCGCGAAAGCCAATTGCAAAACCAATTCCTGTTGATTTATCAAAATGCATTCAGGTCATTTCAAAACAATTTGCGCTCTTGATAAAAGAGAAAAATGTTACGCTAAATCTCAGCTTAAAAAACGAAACACTCTATGTATTGGGCAGTCAGGTTCGCTTTGAACAACTCATCAGTAATTTGCTTAAAAACGCATTAGACGCCTGCCCACCAAATACTGGCGAAATAAATATTGAGGCGATGATAAAAAATAAAAAAATACATTTAGAATTTAAAGACAATGGCGAAGGCATTGCTCAAGATATGGCAGAAAAACTGTTTGACCCATTTGTGACAACCAAAAAAGTTGGCAAGGGCGTTGGGCTTGGCTTGTCACTTTGCTATGCAATTGTAAGCGAGGCAGGTGGCAAGATTTCTATAATGAATAATGCCAAAAAAGGCGCGACCATAAAGGTAGAATTGCCTGCTGTGCTAGACCTTGAAAAGAGCAGTTGAGATGACAAAATCAACAAAACAAAACAGCACAACTAAAGATCTTTCATGCGAAGTTTACTTAGTAGATGACGATCATGCTATGGTGAACACAACTGTGCAGTGGCTAACTTTGTCTGGCTTGAAGGTACGCGCATTCTCAGAGCCGCTTGCACTTTTTAGGGCTATAAAGCCTGAAAAGCCAATCGTGATCATATCTGATATTCGTATGCCAGACATGGACGGCCTTGAGCTGCTCTTCAAAGTTAAAGCAAAAAACAATAGCATTCCTGTGATTTTGATTACAGGCCACGGCGATGTGGAACTCGCCGTTGAAGCAATGAAGGCCGGCGCTTATGAGTTTTTAACCAAACCCTTTTCGCCAGAGCGACTTCTAGAAAGCGTTCAAAGTGCAATTAAAATTGTGCAAGAAGATATAAGAGAAAAACAAAATATTGAAGTCATTGCCAAAGACACTTTTATTCAAAAAATGAAGGAAGAAAGAGCAAGGTTAGAGCAAACTGACTTTACCCCTAACGCACAAATGCAGGACAGCGAAAATGATACGAGTGAAGATTTGAACAGCCGTATTTCTCAATACGAACAAACGCTGATTTCTCAATCGCTATTAAAGCATAAAGGCAATATTGCTGCAGTTCTTGAGGAGCTCAATTTACCAAGGCGCACACTTAATCAAAAGATGAAGAAATATAACCTTGTCTCAAAAGCGTTCAAAACGCACTAGCTAGCTTGTGCTTGCAACCCTGCCCCAGACAATTGCTTTTGTAAGCTCTTATAAGAGGCAACCACAACAATGATTACCAGCACCATGCCAACAATATTTGCTATCCAAAACAGTGGCCAAAACGCGCCTACAATACCTGCAATTAGCATAGCAATTAAGATTGGGTTTAAAGGCCCTTCCGCATAGTTTTGAATGATTGCATTAATCGCGTAAATACCAAACAGAGCAAAAAATCCAATTTGTAATACCTGATAAAAATCACCCGAGATGAGCGGTGTATAGGCAAACATTATCGGCACAATATAAAGCCCTTTTGCAATTTTCCATGCCTGAAAACCTGTCTCCATGGGTTTAGAACCCGCAATACCAGCAGCCGCAAATGCAGCCAAGCAAACTGGCGGCGTTACGTTACTGTCTTGGCTCAACCAAAAAATAATCAAATGTGCAGTTAGCAAGAATGTCGTTTGTATTGCAGGATCTACCAATAAAGGACGAAGCGTAATTGCCAAATCAAATGGCACAGCCGCCATTAACTCCACAGCCTCTTCGCGCAACATGCCAGTAGATACTTTTGCAATGAGCGGATTATCAACTAGCATAAACATAGAAGACTTAACTGGATCACTAATGCCTTGCACAAGCTGGTCAATGATAATGTTATCAGCAAGTAAGCCGGCGAGCGCTGGCGCTGTTAAAATCGCTAAAATGATATAAGCCGCAGTCACTGGCAAACCCATGCCCAAAACAAGCGACGCTAAACCAATGAGCAATATAGCAACAATCACATAACCCTGCGACCATTGTGCGATCATAAGAGAAAATCCATTGCCAATGCCACTCGTCACAATCGCATTATTCATGATGCCTATCGCCACCAACAATATACCAGTCATGATAGAAGACTTCATGCCAATTAAAAAAGCCTCACTAATTTTTTTAGGCCCCATAACAACAGGTTCAAAATTAGTGTTCGGCATTATTTTTGCGACAATTGACGTACCCCAAGAAACAACCACAAGCGCTGCAATAGCCCAAGAGGCCGCATAGCTTGGTGTCACTCCGCTCATCAAAAGATAAATCATAACCCCAAGCGGAATAACAAATGCAAGGCCACCAGAAATCAGTTTTCCATGGTTGATTTTCAAATCGATACCATCGCCCACCTGAAACTTCACCGCTTCAATGCGAACGATCATCGCAACCGACATAAAATATAAAAACGCTGGAATAATAGAAACAGTTACAATGGTTGAATAAGGAATAGACGTATAGCTAGCCATTACAAAAGCACCAGCGCCCATAATTGGCGGCATCAACTGCCCACCAGTAGAGGCAGCAGCTTCAACACCCGCAGCAAACTTAGCTCTAAAGCCATTTGATTTCATGAGCGGAATTGTAATCACGCCAGTAGACGCCGTATTAGCAATTGCAGAGCCACTTATAGTGCCTGTAAGCGCTGAAGAGATAACAGCCACAAAAGCCGCCCCTCCCCGAATTTTACCCGCCACGAGTTTAGAGAGTTCAATAACAAAATCACTCGCGCCAGAGGCCACCAAAAAGCCGCCAAAAATCATAAACAAAGTAATGTTTACAGATGAGATACTGGCCAATATGCCAAACATACCTTCATCATTAAATAAGGTTCTAAACATCACATCGTTTAGCGGAAGGCTAGCCGCACGAAAAACGCCCGGCAAATAAGAACCTAAAAACAAAATATAGCTAAGCGATAAGATTATTAAAATCGGAATGACTAAACCAGATACGCGCCTTGATAAATCAAGCGCCGCGAATAAAAGCAAAAAGCCAGCCGCCCAATCTATAATATTAAATTGCCAAGGTTGGCCTGTTACGGCCAATGTTCGCTCGTAAATAAAACTCTCTGCGCCAGCTATCCAAAGCGCGGCGCCAGCAACAAGCAGACCATAAGTTAAATCTATAAAAATAGCTTTTTTCTCATCTGCTTTTCGCCCAAACGGGCTATATGCAAAAGAGGCTAAAAAAGCGAAACCTGCGAAATGTATTGCGTTTTGCCAAAGGCCAGGTTCAACCAAATAAACATTGGTCAAGACATGCCAAATACCAAAGCAAACAGCAAAAGTAATAATGAACTTTTGTAAAAATCCTTCGTGCCAGCCATCAACTGACAAACATTCATCACGGCCTGTTTTCACGTTGCCGCTAACCTCATTGATGATGTCTTGAGCTTCTTGTTCTTTTGAATTTTCCATCAATACACCAATTCACAAATGAGGAAAGAGCGGGCAAAAAATCGCCCGCTCAATATTTCAACTTACTTAGCCATCAACATAGCTGGAATTTCTAGACCAGCTTCTTTGTAATAGCGTGCAGCACCAGGGTGTAATGGTGCAGGTAAGCCAGCCATTGCTTTTTCAACAGCCATAGCTTTTGTTGCAGGGTGAATTGCTTGCAAGAAACCTAAGTTTTCATACATAGTTTTTGTAAGCAGATACACGTGCTCTTCATCAACATTTGCATTCACTGCCAAGAAGTTTGGCTGTGCGATTGTGTTAATGTCAGCTGTTTGACCTGGGTATGTACCCTTTGCAATTGTGTAAGGAACCCAAAGGTTGCGACCGCCATCCATAGCTTTTGCCTGATCAGCATTCACATCAAGAATTTTGAATTTACCTTCATTTGCTGCCATTAGCTTTGTAATAGCGCCTGTTGGCGGACCAGATGGAATACCAGCACCAGCTACTTGGCCGTTAGCCATTGCATCTGCTGATGGACCATAACCTGCATGCACAAGTGTAAAGTCAGAAGCAATATCAAGACCCAAACCAGACATCAAAACTCTATTTGAACCAATTGTACCTGAGTTTTCTTTACCCATAGCCATAGACTTGCCTTTTAGGGCTTTCAAATCGTCTACTGTGCCTGTTTTTGCATCTTCTACAGCAACAAGAAATTGCTCAACATTTTGCCAAAGCATCGTAACTGAGCGAAGGTTTTTTTGAGGCTCTGTAATTGGGCCAGTGCCCGTAACAGCATAAGAACCAAATAGACCTTGCAAAATAGCAAAGTCAGCAGTGCCAGCACCAAGTGCCTGCACATTTGCGCCAGAACCTGCAGAGTTTACAGCTGTTAGGCTGAATTTTTGTTTTGGAAGCAATTTAATTTTAGAAAGCGTAGAAATCGCTGTGCCAACTGGGTGATATGTACCACCTGTTGAAGCTGTATTTAAAACGTAATCTTTTGATTGTGCTTGTGCGAAATTTGCAGAGAACGCAAATACAACGCCAGCAGCGAGGGCTGTTAATTTTTTCATCTATGTTTCCTCCAGTTTGATGAAGGCTAAAGATAGATGCTCTTTCAAATTTTACAAAATCGTCAAAAAATTGCTTAAATCTGGTTTCTCATGCCGCTTTATTCAAAACTAAAGTTTGCAACTGTTTGTTGGGCACCCAATGCAATCATAGAATTTAAATAGTTTGAAACCGCTATTTTCCAAGCATCGCTGTTTATAAGTTCGCTTGGGAACAAATCTGGCAATTGATAAAATAATTCGCATATTTTATCTGCATTTCCAGCGCCCTCTTTATAA
>JBGCEA010000215.1:0-9747 GCA_045105915.1 Nitratireductor sp. | reverse complement strand
GATTTTGATTCAGATTTTGTAAGAGCAGAGAAAGTATCATAAGTCTCACTCCAGCTAGCAGGAATGGTTTTTCCCATTTGTGCAACTTCAGCTTTTAATACGCTTATGATTTTTTCTTTTTCTTCTCTTGCTGGCTTTTGTTCTTCGCTTCTTAAACGCGATGCCAAAAGTTCTTCTTCTTTTATAACAACTTCAATTTTTCTAATGTCAGCTTCAATTTTGCGAACTTTAGTGTGTTGTGGGCGATAATCCGCTTTTGCCGTTTCAACCACCTGCTCTGCTTCAAATGAAGCATCTAAATGATCGATGGCTGCAAGTGCGCTTTTGAAACTGCCTTTAGCCTGTTTTGATAATTTAGAAGGCAAGCTTTCTAAATCTAGCGTATTTGCTGTGCTGATGGCTGCAAGCACACCGTTTCGATCTGTGATTAGTTTTTCATGCACATAGTTTTCTAGGCAATATTGTAATTTTGGGTTTGTTGGTGGTGGTGCAGTTTCTGAAAGCAAAGCCACACGGTTTGGCAAATAGTTTACCAGTTGTGGCAGTTTGCCAACAATAAGCAGTGCTACAATTTGCAAGGCAATGAATGGAATAACGCCCTTATACATGTTGATTGTTTTAACTACCGCTGGCGCAACCCCCCTTAAATAGAAGAGCGCGAAGCCAAATGGCGGCGTTAGGAAAGATGTTTGGATGTTTAGACCAATCATTACGCCAAGCCATACAGCTGTAATATTGGCAGATGGGTCTGCCAATAAAATAGGCGCAACAATTGGCACAACAACAACCGCGATTTCGATGAAATCTAGGAAGAAGCCTAAAATAAATATCACGAACATAACGATCATGAATTTAGACCAAAAGCCGCCTGGCATAGAGTTCAAGAATTCACGTACTAATTCTTCACCGCCAAAAGCTCTAAAGGCAGCTGTAAGCATTGCCGCGCCAAGCAAGATGATGAATACAAGTGACGTTGCTTTTGCTGTTTCTAACATAACACCATTTAGGGTGTTGTCTGTTTTCCATGCGCGCCAGCCACTCCAAATTAATGAAGCAATTAATGCAGATACTGCAATGACAGCAAGAAGAACGCCAAGCTCATCATTGCCGGTTTTTATGTTTTTGATATTTGTATTGAAATTGCTGACAATAAAAGCAATCGCTACAAGCGAGATCACAGCAATAATGGCAGGATAGAATGCTCTTGCCTGTCCCTCTTTTAGTTTGTAGCCAGACATAATAAGCGCACCTGCTGCGCCAATAGCGCCAGCCTGATTAACTGTTGCAACACCTGTTACAATTGAACCCAGCACTAGGAAGATAAGCGCAAGTGGCGGAATAAGCGTGATGAATACTTTACCCCAAAACCGCGCATCAAACTTACCATCATATGGTACTGCCGGTGCGTTTTCTGGTTTGAAGAATGCATAGACTAAAATGTAGAGCATATATAAGCCAACCAGAACGAGGCCTGGTAAGAATGCGCCCAAGAACATTTCGCCTGCACTTGTTGATACAATTTCAAATGATGATGGCATTGTGAGTTCGCCAGTTGAGGCTTTGTGCAATGCTTTACGAATAGAACCAGCTTGATCTGCTGAACTTGCTAATTGGTCTGCAAGAATGATTAGAACAATTGAAGGTGGAATAATTTGGCCAAGCGTACCAGAGGCCGCAATTGTTCCCGTTGCAAGTGACTGCGAATAATTATTACGGAGCATGGCAGGCAGCGAAATAAGACCCATTGCAACAACAGTTGCGCCAACAATACCTGTGGTTGCAGCTAAAAGCGCGCCCACAAAGACAACAGAAATGCCAAGGCCACCTGGAACAGAACCAAATAATTGCGCCATTGTTATTAGCAAATCTTCTGCGATTTTAGAGCGCTGAAGCATGATGCCCATAAAAATGAACAGAGGAATGGCTATGAGCGTATCACGCTCTGGCACCCAATAGACGCCCCTTAAATTGTTCACACCAGCGCTGAGCCAAGCTGCAGGCCCTGATTGGTGGAAAAAGGCATCTGGATTACCTGCAAATAGATAACCGGCTATAGCAGCCAATGAAATGGTGATGATAGCAGCGCCAGGAAGTGCGAAAGCAACTGGATAACCAGAACCTAAAGCAACCGCCATAATTGCGATTAAGATTAGTAGAAATAAGAGTTCCATTGAAACTACACCATGCCTTTTAAAGTCAGTAAATATTAATGTGCGTTTGAGCTTTCTGGCAGTCTTTTATCGGGATCATTACGGTAATCTGCGATAGCTGCTAAAAAGTAACTTGAAAATTGGATCATCATGGATACGGCAAAGATGCCTAAAAATGCTGCCATTAGGTATTTTACATACATACCATAGCCTTGTTGTGTGATTTCGAAGTTGAACACTGGTCCATTTATGATGGAGCCTTTATTGGCCATGCCCACCAGCAAGATTGTCCAACACAATGAAATGCCAAAAAAGATTGTTCCAAGCGCATTTACCATGCCTTTGGTCTTTTCTTTAAAGCCAGCATAAAACACATCAACACGAACATGCCCCTCTTCTACCAGCGTATATGCACTGGCAAATAAGAATAGAGCGCCATACCAAAAACGAACTAAATCGGCCATGAATGCTTGTTCGTAAGAAAAGATAAAACGGCTAAACACGATGATAAGTTCTGCAATTACCACCAACAAAGTTAGCCATGCAAAACCAAGCGTTTTTGTGAAAAATGCCAATACAATAGAAATACCAATGAGTGGCAAATGCACATACAGGCCTCTAAATTGAGCGATTCCGAGTTTACCGGCAAGGTCTTCGCCCACTATGCCTTCTAAAAAGTTTTCAATTCTTAAAAATGAAATTGCAAGATCGACAACACCAATGATTAGAACCATCCAAAATGCTGCTCTGATTAAAAACACATTCATGTTTGAAATACGATCGCTATCAGCGCGCAAGCTAAGTGTTGAAGACTTATGAATGACCCAATAGGCAATGATTAAAGCTGCTGGGTATAAAAGCGTTTGAATTATGCCTTGTGCGCCACTTAAGTTAGCGCCAGGAAAATTCCAAATATTTGTCAAAAAGTTATTGATTAAAAAGGCGAACATCACCCAAATTGTTGTCCAACTTAAATATCTTGCAAACTGAGTGTTGCGTGTTGGTACAAATGGAGTTGAACTGGATTTTTTAGAAGTTCGAGCCAATTTATCAGCCTCTTAAATGATGAGTATATGCGCAAAATCACCACTAAAAAGAAGCGTGATTCACAAACCAAATTTTGGTAAATAAAGGGGAGATCGAAAACGACCTCCCCTAAAAATTTAGTGCTTAGCGGTTATTCAAAACAGCGTTACGTTTTTGTACGTAAGCCATATCTGAAAGCGCTGTCCATGCACCAATTTCTTTTGTCTTAGAAAGAACAGCATCGAATGTTCTCTTAGACAGTTCTGAGTGGTCACGAGCTTCTTCCATAACTTCAAGAGCCGCTTCACCAAATGCATCGTAAGTCTCATCATTAAACTCACGAAGCTGAACGCCATGATCATTGATCAAACGGTTTAGGTAAGCACCGTTATTTGCGTTTGTTTCAGCCATTGTGCGTGCATTTTCTTCGTTACAAGCAGCTTGAATGATTGCTTGGTCAATTTTTGATAGACCATCGAAGAATGCTTTGTTCATACCAAGAGCTAGCTGTGCGCCTGGCTCATGCATACCTGGCCAGTAGTAGTATTTAGCTGCTTCGTAGAACTTCATGAAGAAGTCATTATATGGACCAACCCACTCAGTCGCATCAATTGCGCCAGATACTAGGTTCTCATAAATTTGACCACCAGGAAGTGATACAGGTGATACGCCTAGTTTAGACATAACGTCGCCACCAAGACCTGGAATACGCATTTTTAGACCTTTAAGATCGTCTGCTGAGTTGATTTCTTTATTGAACCAACCGCCCATTTGTACGCCTGTGTTACCCATAGCGTAGTTTTTAAGGCCAAATTCACCAGCAAGCTCATCCCAAAGTTCTTGACCACCGCCATACTTAATCCATGCATCCATTTCTGTGTATGTCATGCCGAATGGAATAGCTGTGTAAGCTGCCCATGCTGGGTGTTTACCCTTCCAGTAGTAGTCAGCACCGATATAAGCTTGTGCGTTGCCTGAACGTACTTCATCAAATGAGTCAAACGCACCAACGCGTTCGCCAGCAGCAAAATACTGCACATTCAATCTGCCTTCAGTTAGTTCTGCGATACGAGCCGCTAGACGCTGAGCTGGTAGACCTAGACCTGGAAAGTCACGTGGCCATGTAGAAACGATAACCATTTCTTTCACGCCTTGTGATAAAGCAGGTGTTGCTAGCGTTGTAGCTGCGGCTACACCAGCAGTTGCTGCACCAGCATTTTTAAAAAATTGACGACGATCCATAATTTCCTCCGATGGATTTATATGTATACAGCACTCAGTAAATACTGGTGGCTGCTTATTCCTCTGTACTTTCTCAAAGAAGTGGTAAAAACCCCTCCCAGAAATCTTACTCTTATATAAAACACTGTTTTATGCCATCCGCGCAAGTACTTATTTACTACGTAGTATTACGTAGATTTTTCAAATACATCTCGTATTTCACAATTTTTTTTGTTTTTTTGGCTTTTTATGCCTTATAGAACGCCATTATAGAGCCTGAAACAAAGGCATTAAGCGCGTTATCAGTGCATTTTGAGCATTCATGCTGGTGGAGTTACGTGGAGTTACTATGAATTTTAGAACAAAACTTTTGTTAATTACCATTTTTCCTATGGTTTTAATTGCAGCGGCAGCTTTGATTCTGGTTGATACGCAATCTCGCAAGCTGGCAAAAGAACAAGGCTTGGCTGTAGAGCAGATGATTAGAGCATCAAAGCAAATAGAGTTGCAAAACTATATGAAGCTGGTGCGCACCGCAGTTGATCCCTTTTATTCATGGAACGATGTCTCAATTTTGCAAGCCCAAAAGCAAGTTGCAGATGTGGTAACACAAATGACCTTTGGCACAGATGGCTATTTCTTTATTGCACGCAAAGATGGGACTCCCCTTAAAAACCCACTCTTAGAAGACAAAATTGGCATAACACGATTAAGGCTCCAATCTGCGGAACACACACTGATTTCTAATCAAGCCTCAAGTAGCAATAAAGATGAGTTGTATCAATATTCGTGGAACAAACCCTCTACCGGCCAACTAGCACCAAAGCTGTCTGATACTGTTAGCTTGGATGATTGGAACTGGGTTATTGGCTCTGGACTATATTTAGACGATATTGCCGCGCAAATTGGCGCTATACAAACACAGCTTGAAGACAATGTTCAACAAACCCGCAAGGTTTTACTCATACTTTCGCTTGGGGCTGTATTATTGACCAGTTTGTTTTTTGCGCTTGTGCGTTTTTCTGAACAGCGCCTTGCAGATGAAAAACTAAAAAAGCTTGCGAGCGAAATAGTTGAAGCGCAAGAAAGTGAGCGCAAGCGTGTTTCTAGTGAGTTACATGATGGCATATCACAGTTGCTAGTGTCAGCGCGCTATGGCCTAGACATTGCCAATGTAAACGCCAAAGGCGATGCACAGATAACCACACATGTAGAAAAAGCGGACCAGACAATTGCATTGGCTATTTCTGAAATTAGACGCATCTCTATGGCGCTTCGCCCTTCTATTTTGGATGATATGGGGCTAGCTTCTGCGCTCAAAAGTTTAGGCAATAATTTTCAAGATCAAACGCAAATTAAAACCAATATTAAAGCGGCCAATGTGGGAGCTCTATTAGATGACAGCCAAAAGACTTGTCTTTTCCGTGTTGCGCAAGAAGCTTTGGCAAATGTTGCAAAGCACTCTATGGCAAGCCAAGTAGACTTAACGCTTAGCTGTGAGAGAAGAAAAGTAACATTGGTCGTAAAAGACAATGGTCGTGGTTTTAATTTAAAGCAAAACTTCAATCATACAGATGGATCTGGCCTTACTAATATGCGTGAGCGTGTTCAAAGCCATGGTGGACTTTTTTCAATTCAACAAAATGACAAAAATGGAATTTTTTTAAAAGCTGAGTTACATGCTAAGAAGGAAACAAAAGCGTCTTTGAACCCAACAATTCAAGCGGCTTAGAGTGGAATAAGAAATGTCAAAAATAAGAATTTTAATTGCGGATGACCACGATCTCGTTCGCGAAGGTATAACTGCTAGACTGTCTATGACAGATGACATTGATGTTTGCGGTGAAGCGTCTAACGGGCCAGATGTTATTGCAAAAGCAAAAGAGCTAAAACCAGATATTATATTTTTAGATATATCTATGCCTAAGATGACAGGGTTAGAGGCAGCGACACAAATTTTAAAAGATACGCCCAATACAAAAATCATCTTCTTGTCTATTTATGATAATTCTGAATACATAAATGAAGCACTTAGAATTGGCGCTAAAGGCTATATGCTAAAAGACGTTAGCCGTGAAGAAATGGCATTGGCTATGTATATGGTTTATACGGGTGGCACATATTTGGGTTCAAAAGTTGCAGCGTCTTTTGGGAAAGAGGATAGTGAAGAAAATTCAGATGAATTTGATTTTAATCTAACCAAGCGCGAGCAAGAAATTTTAAGACGCATTGCAGAAGGCACACCAAACCGAGAAATTGCTGATAGTCTCAATATTTCTGTTAGAACTGTGGAAAGTCATAGAATGTCATTGCGCGAGAAAACAGGTGGCGGCAATGCTGCTGATCTGTTTCGAATTGCAAAAGACCTAGGTCTTGTTTCTTAAATTCGAGTATTAATACCTTAAACAAATTCATTCACTGGCGGCACTTAATATGCGTTCTCTCTTCCCTACCCCTCGTGTAGCGGTTTCTATTTTATTTTTGTTAAATGGATTCATCGTTGGCAATTGGGCACCAAAGCTTCCCTTTTTATTTGAACGCCTTGGCATAAGCGAAGCCACTTTAGGCGGTTTAATATTGTTTTTTGGACTTGGCGGTTTAATTGTCTTTCCAACATGCGGCGTCTTACTATCTAAATTTGGATCACGCTCAACAACGCTCACCTTTGCGCTCATCATATGTTTTGCATTTCCTGCCCTCACATATTCCAGCAATTTATATGCAATTGGTTTTGTCATGTTTTTGATGGGCATTAATTTGATTGGCATGGATATTTGTATGAATGCAAATGTGGTTGTGAGCGAACAAAAAACAAAACTTAGCTTTATGTCTTCTTGTCATGGTTTTTGGAGTGTTGGCGGCATTGTAGGCGCTTTATCTGGGGGCGCAATTTTAGATAATTTTGGCATTTATACGCATGCCTATTTTGTGACGATCTTTTGTATAACCTGCTTTGCTATTGCTTGGCCTATATTGCAAACTGATACACAAAGTGTGGAACAAAAGGCTGAAAAACTACAATTTCCTAAAAACCCGACCTTATATATATTGGGCTTAATTACGTTTCTGGCCATTGTGCCAGAGGGAGCAGTTATAGACTGGAGTGCTCTTTATTATATTAGCGAATTAGATGCTTCTGCCACAATGGCCGGCTATGCTTTTGCGGCGCTCTCTACCACCATGGCGATTATACGTTTTAGCGGTGATGTCCTTTGTACAAAATTTGGCAATATCAATGTCATGCGCGCCTCTGCAATAATTAGTGCTGTGGGCATGGTATTTGCGGGGCAAGCAACTTCCATTCTTTTTGCTACTATTGGCTTTGCGCTTGCTGGTATAGGTATCGCCAATCTAGTGCCTATTGTGTTTTCTGTTGCAGGCAGACAAAAAGATGTGAAAATGGGCATTAGCATTGCAACTGTTGGCTTTACCGCGAGCGTTGGCCTAATGGGCGCGCCAGCTGCACTTGGCTATGCAGCCGAGTATATGTCGTTTAGTACGATTTATACTTTATCAGCCATTTGCTTTGTCATTATCTATTTCTTGTCGCCAGTTGTTGGCAATGCAGATGAAAGTGGCAAATAACCAAGCAATAGTCTTCAATTTGATAATCGCATATTTCAAACGCAATAAAGTGATTGGTATGTGATAAATTGAAATGGCATTAGACTGGAATTAGAATTATATCGCAGTGAAACAGATTTGATTTGATCTAGGAATATTAGAAATAATGGAAGCTACTCTTTCTTTTTATACCATTTTTGCAGCCCTTGCGGCTGGTGGTATCTCTTTCATATCGCCATGCGTATTGCCATTAGTGCCGCCTTATCTTGGCTATATGGCTGGTGTGTCGGTTGATATGCTAAGCCAAGACACAAAGGAAATGAGCGATGATGATAGCCAAGCTATACAAATTAAAAATGCTAAAAAACGTGCAATTGTTCATTCTTTGCTTTTTGTTTTGGGCTTTTCACTAGTCTTTATTGGGCTTGGCGCAAGTGCAAGTACAATTGGCTTATGGCTTCGCACCTATCAAGATATTTTAGCTCAAATTGCTGGTATCATTATCATTGTTATGGGTCTTCACTTTTTAGGTCTGTTTAAAATTGGGTTTTTATATAAAGAAGCGCGTTTTCAAACCAACAAAACGGGTCATATCGGTTCACTCCTTATAGGCATTGCATTTGCCTTTGGGTGGACGCCCTGCATTGGGCCCATTCTTGGCACTATTCTTAGCGTGGCTGGTAGTAGCAACTCTGTGGCAGATGGCGCAATTTTGCTTGCCTTTTATTCTGCAGGGCTTGGCATTCCATTTTTAGCGGCTGCGTTTTTTGTTGGCCACTTTATGAAATTCATCGCGCGCTTTAAGCGTCACTTAGGCTTGATTGAAAAAATCATGGGCGTACTGCTCGTATTAACCGGCATCATGTTTTTAACCGGCGGTATGGAGCGTGTAGCTTTTTGGTTGCTTGAATCATTTCCTGTGCTTGGCACAATTGGATAAGTTTTAATCGCTCGATTGCGTCTCTTTTACAAGATTCATAAAATCAAACATTGTTTCATCTAGCAAATGCGATGGGCGTATATTGGTCAATGCTTTAATCATTGTGTCTTTGCGCCCTGGCATTCTCTTTTCAATATCATCGATCATCGATTTCATGGCGTTGCGTTGCAGGCCATCTTGGCTACCACATAGATCGCACGGAATGATTGGAAATTTTAGATCTGCAGCAATTTTTGCAAGGTCTTTTTCTGCCGCAAAAATAAGCGGGCGAAGCACCAGTGTTTCACCGGCATCGTTTAACAATTTGCCTGGCATCGAAGCTAATCTGCCACCATGAAAGAAGTTTAAGAAGAAAGTTTCTAGCGCGTCTTCACGATGGTGCCCCAAAACGATAGCATCGCAGCCCTCTTCTTTTGCAATTCTATATAAATTGCCGCGTCTTAAGCGCGAGCACAAAGCGCAGTAAGTGTTTCCTTCAGGGACTTTGTCAGTAACAATTGAATACGTATCTTGATATTCAATTCTATGTTCAATTTCATATTTGTTTAAAAATTCTGGCAAAATATGTTTTGGAAAATTTGGTTGGCCTTGGTCTAAATTACAAGCCAATAGATCTACATTTAAAAGGCCGCGCCATTGTAGGTCTTTTAAAACAGCTAAAAGTGCATAGCTGTCTTTGCCGCCAGACAAACACACCAACCAACGTGGGCGCTCGCCAGTGCCAGTTTTTGTGCGCTCGCACATGTTAAACTTTTCAATGGCTTCACGTGCATTGCGTACAAGGCGTTTTCTTAATTTATTAAACTCAACACCTGATGGCGCATTGGAAAACAATAAATGACCCGA
>JBGCEA010000214.1:0-5911 GCA_045105915.1 Nitratireductor sp. | reverse complement strand
CAATCTATTTCAAAATCTGCAACATATTTGCAAGACCTTATTAAGTGCCCATCAGTAACGCCCCATGAGGGAGGCGCTTTAAGCTATCTTGAAAAAGAACTCACCAAGCTTGGCTTTAGTGTAGAGCGTGTTGTTTTTTCTGACAAAGACACGCCGGACATTGAAAATCTTTATGCACGTCTGGGCAGTGAGGCTCCTCATATTTGTTTTGCGGGGCACACAGACGTGGTGCCAGTGGGCAATGAAGCAGATTGGTCTTTGCCGCCATTTTCTGGAGAAATAAAAGGCGGCTATTTATATGGCCGCGGCGCAGTAGACATGAAAGGCGGCATTGCCTGTTTCATGGGCGCAGTGGAGCGCTACCTAAAAACGCATGTCACAGGCAACGGCAAATTAAAGGGATCAATTTCATTTCTAATAACAGGAGATGAAGAAGGCCCTGCAATTAACGGCACATCAAAACTTTTAGAATGGGCAACCAATAAAGGCGAAGTATGGGACGCATGTATTGTGGGCGAGCCCTCAAATCCAAATGCCATTGGTGATGCAATAAAAAATGGAAGGCGCGGATCGCAATCTGGTAGAATTACAGTCAAAGGCATTCAAGGCCATGCTGCCTATCCGCATTTGGCAGACAACCCAGTGCGCTCTATTCTTGATATGTTGGTAGGTTTGCTTGGCAAGCCGTTTGATTGTGGAACAAATATGTTTCAGCCAACCAATCTAGAAGTCACCTCAATTGATGTTGGTAATAGCGCTACAAATGTAATTCCAGCAACGGCAAGTGCAATTTTTAATGTGCGCTTTAATGATGAGTGGAATGAGCAAACTCTAAAAGCCGAAATTTTAAAAAGGCTGAATGAAGGAGCGAAGTCTGGGCTAACCAAAAATACGGATGAAAAGGGTGTTGTTGAGTTTGATGTAGATTGGCTTGGCATTACAAGTCCTGTGTTTTTAACAAAAGATGATACTTTGATTGGCTCGCTAGAAGAGGCAATTGTAAAAGTGACAGGCAGTAAGCCAGAACTTTCAACAGGGGGCGGCACATCTGATGCACGCTTTATAAAAGACTATTGCCCTGTGGTCGAATTTGGTCTGGTTGGACAAACCATGCACCAAGTAGATGAGCGAACTGAATTGAAAGATTTAGATATTTTAACCGATATCTATGAAGACTTTTTGACTAAGTATTTTAGTTAAGCCGCAGATTTTTTTGCGAGCAAGCAGTCGTAACGCGAAATGCCCAATCGGTCGCTTAAAGTGTAGATAAGGTTTTCTTCTAAACTACAAAGATCCTCATCGCATTGCGCCATATACCAGCAAGCTCGTACAACTTCATATTGTTGAACACGGGTCATTTTGGCAATTTCTTCACAAACCTCAGGAAAATTGTTTTTGATATTTAAAGTAACTAACGCACTTTCATAAACAAATTTAGCCGCATCGGCTTCGCTTTCGCAAACATTCTCAATGATAACTTCTGCAGTTTCATTTTCAATATCACGCACTTCGCCATCAGCAAGCGCTAGCAATGCTAATATTTGGCCTACAGCTAATGTATCTGCTGAAATGGTGGTCATTTGTGTCTTTCGATGTCTTTTTTAACAATCTACACGCAAATGGTTTCAATCTTATAAAGATTTATGGGGCTTTTTAACGAAACAGGCGATAAATGATTAATATTTTGATTAATACTTAAGATTTCGAAGTAAAGGCAGGTGGATAGTCTGCTTTCATGAAGTATAAACCGCAACTAGGGGCAACAGGTCCGCAAGCATTACGATCTTTAGCCTCTAATGCATTTTTTAAGTCTTTTTCACTCCATTTGCCCTCACCAACCAGCTTTAAAGAGCCAACAAGCGAGCGCACTTGGTTATGCAAAAAAGCGCGTGCACTTGTGATAACTTCAATTTCAGCTGGATAATAAGAACTATGCTCAACCAACCTAACATCGAGTTGGTCTATGCTTCTAAGCGGAGATTTTGCTTGGCAGTCTGTAGAGCGAAAAGTTGTGAAATCGTGGCGCCCAATTAAAACCTTTGCTGCCTCGTTCATCGCCTCTACATCTAGATGAGGCCTAACATGCCAACATCTGTTTTTATCAACGGTAAGGTTCGAGAAACGATTGATTATTCTATACCGGTAATGGCGTTTTAGTGCGCTAAAGCGTGCATTAAAATCGTCTTGAACTTTTTCAACCTTCAAAACAGAAATTGGGTGATTGTTGAGTTTTAAAATACCATTAGCCGCTTGCAAAATTTTGGCCTCGCGCCATGTTTCTTGCAAATCTACATGCGCCACTTGTCCAAGTGCATGTACGCCAGCATCTGTGCGGCCTGCAGTAATGAGCGTGCACGTATGTTGGGTAAAATGCGCAAGCGCTTCTTCTACGCTTTGCTGAACAGAGGGCAAGCCATCTTGCTTTTGCCAGCCCTTATAATTTGTTCCATCATATTCTATAGTCAATTTGTAGCGAGGCATTAGCTAACACTCACGCCTTTTAAAACACTATTGCCGCGTAAAAATTCGTCTAAATCTTGAACGCCCTTGCCAGCGCGTTGCAAACGAACAGGTCTTATAGCGCCTTGGCTACATGCAATGGTCAATCTATCGTCTAGCACCGTGCCAGCATCTCCAGACATCTCAACCTTTTCAGATGAAATGAATTTAACGCGCACAGGTTTTTGTTTGTCATTTTGGCTAAGCGGTACTTCGCACCAAGCACCAGGAAAAGGCGATAGCCCTCTAATATGATTATGAACCTCATTTGCAGGTTTTGAAAAATCGATATGCGCTTCTGATTTTTCAATTTTCTTGGCGTAAGTCACGCCTTCTTCGCTTTGTGGTTTCAAGTCTAATTGATCACGCTCAATTGCACCCAAAGCGCGTATCATCAAATCAGCGCCGCTGGTTGATAATATATCATGCAACTCGCCTGCGCTCATATTGGGTGTGATCTCAATTTTTTCTGCCATTGCCACAGGGCCAGTATCAAGGCCAATATCCATTTTCATTACCATTGCGGCTGTGTGCGTGTCGCCTGCCATTATAGCGCGTTGTATTGGCGCCGCGCCGCGCCAACGAGGCAATGCAGACGCATGGCCATTAAAACAGCCATATTGGGGAGCGTCTAAAATAGGTTGAGGCAATAAAAGACCATAGGCTACCACCACTGCAACATGAGCCTCATAGGCGCTAAATTCGGCTTGCTCTGCTTCGCCCTTTAGGCTTTTGGGTGTGTGAACAGGAATGCCAAATTTCAACGCTGCTTCATGCACTGGTGATTTCTTTTCTTCCATGCCACGACCAGCAGGGCGAGGCGGCTGAGAAGAACAAGCCACAACTTCGTGCCCATGCCCAATAATATTGGTAAGCGTTGGCACAGAAAACTCAGGTGTACCCATAAAGATAATGCGAAGAGGCATAGGTTTTTCCAGTTTACAAAAACAAACTTAAATAACGAGTGGCGATACAGGCCCTTTGCCACTTTGCTTTGCTATTTTCGTGAATTTTTTCATCACCATTTGTTTTTTTAATTTAGATATATGATCGATAAATAATTCACCATTTAAATGGTCAATTTCGTGCTGCAAGCAAGTAGACAAAATGCCTTCTGCTTCAAGTGTTTGTTGTTTGCCATGAATGTCTAAATATTCAACCACACAACCCGCAGGGCGCTCAACATCTGCATAATAATCAGGAATTGAAAGACACCCTTCTTCATAGGTAGAAGGCGCGTCTGAAAATTTTACAACTTCAGGATTAATCAAAGTAATGGGTCTTTTGCTGCGCTCTGCTTTTTCGCGCGGCTCTGGCGGTTCTTCGCCAGCTTCTTGTGCAGCAAGTGCGCGCTCTTCCCATTCAGCTTGAGCAGCTTCTTCAGCGGCTTCCAATTCAGGATCACCACAATCAACAGTCACAACACGCAAAGGCAGTGCAATTTGAATGCCAGCAAGGCCAATGCCCGGCGCATCATACATAGTTTCTAACATGTCAGCTAAAACCTTTTTCAAAGCAGCATTTATATCTTCAACAGGCTTAGACACTTCACGAAGTAGTGGATCTGGCAGATGTATAATTTCACGAACACTCATAATTTGTCTTCAAATACTTTCAAAAGAAACAGGGAGATTATTAGGAATGGAGATATTGCTTGTAGCCCCAAACGTCAAGCGTGTTGAACAATTGCGCTAAAGTTAGGCAGAGCGAATTGACGCGAGGTTCTCTTCCATATTCCTGTTTTGTTCTTTTTGGTCGATTCTATGAAACGAATCTGTTATTCAATCAGCATGGAAAAATCTGCATCTAATTTAATTGATATATCAAGCCTCATGGCACAGCCTATGCTAAGCCTTGGCACACGCACCTTTAGCCTTGGCGAGGTATTGGCTTTTGCCCTTATTGTGTTAGCTCTTTTGGCTGTGTTCTCTTTGTATATGCGTTGGAAAAAATCACAGCGCTTAGCCGCTAACCAAGCAGCAACGCTAGAGCGTGCAAGAGAAGCAGAAGCGCGCATGGCAGAACTGGTAAAAAGCCAAAACGAGCTAACTGGGCGCATGCAAACCATGAGCGAGATTTTTTCAAACCGCCAGGGCGATATGATGCGCGCTGTAAATGAGCGCCTAGAAAATATGTCTGGCCGTATTGGCACATCAATCACGCAAACCACCAAAAACACGCAAGAGAGTTTAACCAAACTACAAGAGCGCTTGGCGGTTATTGATACAGCACAAAACAACATAACAGCGCTAACAGGCCAAGTGGTTGAGTTGCAAAATATTTTAGCCAACAAGCAAACACGCGGTGCCTTTGGTGAGGCGCGTATGCAAGCCATTATCCAAGATGGTTTGCCAATGGGTGCATATGAATTTCAGCACACGCTTTCAAATGGCTCGAGACCAGACTGCGTTGTGTTCATGCCCAATGATACGCCAGCCCTTGTGGTAGATGCAAAATTTCCGCTTGAAGCATGGAACGCAATTCGAGACGCGCAAACACCAGAAGATACAAAAATAGCAAGTCAGCGTTTTAGACGCGATGTAGAAGTGCACCTAAAAGCCATTAGCGAAAAGTATCTCTTAAAAGGCGAAACACAAGACACCGCCTTTATGTTTGTGCCTTCTGAATCTATTTTTGCAGAAATACATGAAAAGCATGAAGTGCTGGTACAAAAAGGACATCGCGCGCGCGTGGTTATAGTATCTCCATCGCTTCTTATGCTTTCCATTCAGGTAATTCAGTCGGTCTTAAAAGACAGCAGAATGCGCGAACAAGCGCATCTGATTCAAGCAGAAATTATGCATTTGGTAAAAGATGTAACGCTACTTGATGAGCGCGTGAATAAGCTAGATAGCCACTTTAGATTGGCACAAAAAGATGTAGAGCAAATTCTGACCTCGAGTGGCAAAATCACTAAACGAGGCAATAAGGTGGGCGATTTAGACTTTAGCCAAGAAAAAGCAGAAGCAGAACCAAAACTGAAATTAAAGGCAGTTGAATAAAGAGCGGTAAATCATATTGCGCCTTAATGGGCTTCTTAAATGGGCTTGTAATATTGGCAGGCACAAAAGGGTGAGTAAGCGCGATTAAGTAGCCGCGCTTACAAGCGTTCTACTTCAAGCAGCCAGTTAGTGAGCTGCCCAAGTTTCCTAACAATTCAAAATACAAATCATTGCCAGGTTTTAGCGTTGCGCCAATTGGATCAAGCGTAGCAATTTTTACTTTTTCATTGCCAGCAATCAAGGATGCCAATTTGCCATCAAACTGAGGCTCAATGAAAATACAGCTAATTGAATGTTCTACAATTTCGCTTTGCAATTCACGAATTTTTGCAGCGCTAGGGCGCGTTTCAGGATTAACTGCAATCAGCAATGGTTCGCTTAAGTTAAATCTTTTTTCAAACGCTTTATAA
>JBGCEA010000213.1:0-5261 GCA_045105915.1 Nitratireductor sp. | reverse complement strand
GGCTTTGGTTTTGGCTTCTTCTAAAGAAAAACCATAGTCTAACCATCTTTTGATTAGGCGGTCTTCAATGTCTTTTGTTCGAGGAAGTAGGAAAATTTGCACGTCAAAAAATTGCAACAAATCTTCCCATGGACCCTCTTCCACAAATAGATAATTGCCTTCAACAATTATAATCTCGTTTTTCGCAGATACTGTTTTTCCAGTCTGAATTACCCTATCTTCAGCGCGGTCAAATTCTGGTATTTTAACATCGGCCTCTTGCGCGTGGATTTGTTTTATCAACCTAACAAAGCCATCTGCCTCGAATGTATTTATTGCACCCTTAGTATCGCGCAAACCAAGTTCATCTAGAATACTATTGTCTAGGTGAAAGCCATCCATAGGCACGAGCACAGGATTTGATGAAGGTTTTTTTAAAGAGACTGCCTCGCATAATTTTTCTGCGAGTGTCGATTTGCCGGATGCAGGAGGACCTGCAACAGCCACAATCAAACGATCGTGGCTGTCAGCTTTTTTCAAAATTAAATCTGTAAGATCACTCAGTTTCAATTGGTCAGCAATTCTTTTGGCGGCTCTTTAGCCCCCGTCATAAAGGCTACTGCATCAGACATAGAAAAATCTTTTGGATTGATAACGCATAGTCTTTTTCCAAGACGATGGATATGTATGCGATCGCAAACCTCAAACACATGCGGCATATTATGCGAAATGAGCACAATAGGCATGCCTTTTGATTTTACATCTTGGATTAAATCTAACACACGGCGCGATTCTTTTACGCCAAGAGCCGCTGTAGGCTCATCCATAATAACAACCTTTGAACCAAAGGCCGCAGCGCGTGCAACTGCAACACCCTGACGCTGGCCACCAGAAAGTGTTTCGACTGTCTGGTTGATATTTTGAATGGTTAGTAGCCCAAGTTCAGAAAGTTTATCACGCGCAAATGTTTCCATTTGTTTATGGTCTAGCTTGCGAAATAAGCTGCCCATAATGCCAGGCTTTCTGATCTCACGACCAAGGAACATATTGTCGGCAATAGACAAGGCTGGTGAGAGCGCTAGGTTTTGATACACTGTTTCAATCCCCGCATTACGCGCGTCTTGAGGTGTGCCAAAGCGAATCTCTTTACCGTCTAATTCTATTGTTCCGTGGTCTGGCGTTGTTGCACCAGAGATTGCACGAATAAGTGTCGTTTTACCTGCACCATTATCGCCAATAACACCCAGCACTTCATTTGACTGTAGGTCAAAGTCTGCGCCGTTCATTGCAACAACCGTACCGTAGCGCTTCATTAGACCGCGAGCTTGTAGCACTGTTTGACCAGCATCATTCGTTTTAGTCTTTTTAGATTTGGTCTTAGTATTCTTGGTCATTGTGTAGCCCTCCGTAGCCACTGATCTAAAGCAACAGCAATCAGAACAAGGTTTCCAACTGCAAACATTTGCCAATAATCATCGACACCAGCGAGTGATAGTCCTGTTGTAAACACGCCAACAATGAGCGCGCCAAGTATTGAACCTGGAATAGATCCGCGACCGCCAAATAGAGATGTGCCGCCAATAACAACCGCAGTGATGGTTGCGAGGTTTATTTCTTCGAATGAGATTGGTGAGATAGAACCCACACGCCCAATAGCAACCCATGCACCAAAACCACAAATTAGGCCTGCAACTGCATAAACAGAAATCAGCGTGCGGTCTGTTTTAATACCAGACAGTACAGCTGCTTCTGGATCATCGCCAATTGCATAAACGTGGCGACCCCATGCTGTGTGTTGCAATATGTACCAAAACAAAATGGCGAGCAAAATAAGCGCAATACCGCCATAGGTGATGGTTGCACCAAATGGGCGCGCTGCTGCTTCACCAAACCAAAGCAGTGATGGCGCTGATGCTTCGATGTCTGAATTACGAATTGATTCTGAGCCAGAATACCAAAGCTTAAGCGCTGTAAACACTGACAAAGTGCCAAGTGTAACAATGAAGGGGGGTAGCTTTATTTTGGCTACCAAAAATCCGTTAAATGCACCCATTAATGTACCAATGGCCATGCCTGATGCAATTGCCAAGGGCAGCGGTATGCCAAGCGTGACTGAAAGCCTGCCCATCACAAAGGTTGAGACAACCAATATAGCGCCAACAGAAAGGTCGATACCTGCTGTTAAAATTATGAGTGTTTGTGCAATTGCAACAATACCAATGACTGTCACTTGTTGTAGAACTAATGATAGAACGCCCGGGCTTAAGAACCTTGGCGCAAGTGCACCAAATACCAAAATGCTGACAATCAAAACTAAGGCTGGAACCAAAGTTGGATAATCTCTAACCGCGTGTCTTATGATGGATAGAAGCGTGCGGTCATCGCGTTCAAAAGAGGCGACAGCAGTGTCGGCACTTTTTAAATCCGCTTCAAAATCGGAATTCGTTTTACTCACAACGAAAGCTCTCCCTAATGTGAATAGTATAATATTTGTAACAATTATATTTTTGGGTGGCAATTATGCAAAGGGCGATATTTCTACCGCCCTTTGTTACTAATTAATATTTCTCAGGATATTAACCCCAGCAAAGTTCAGTACCTTTGTCCGAGTCAATTGAAGGAACGCCATCTGCTGGCTGATCTGTAACTAAGTTCACACCAGTGTTGAAGAATGTTAGGCCTTCTGATGCTGATGGCTTTGAGCCGTCTTTAGCAAAAGCAGCAATTGCTTCGATGCCTTTTGACGCCATCAATAGTGGGTATTGCTGTGAAGTTGCGCCAATAACGCCTGACTTAACACTTGCAATACCTGGGCAACCGCCATCTACAGAAACAATCAATACGCCTTTTTCTTTACCAGCTTTTTTCAATGCTTGGTAAGCGCCTTCAGCTGCAGGTTCGTTGATTGTGTAAACAACATTCATGTTTGGCTCTTTAGCCAATAGGTTTTCAACTGACTTAACGCCGCCTTCTGGGTTAGCGCCTGATGATTCGTGACCGATAACGCGTGGATCAGTTTCTGAACCCATAACTTTTAGGTTAGGCACTTCAATACCAAAACCAACTAGGAAGCCAGTGTCACGTGCAACGTCAACAGAGATGTTGTCTTTGTTGATGTCTAGCATGCCAATTTTAGCGTCTTTAGCCGCATCACCCAACTTAGCTTTTGCCCATTTACCAATAAGTAGGCCAGCTTCGAAGTTGTCTGTTGCGAATGTCATGTCTTGTGCGTCTGCATCTGCAAGTGGTGTATCTAGAGCGATAACCAAAACGCCTGCTGCACGTGCTTTTTTAAGAGCTGGAACAACTGAATCGTTAGATGCAGTAATCAAAATACCTTTTGCGCCTGCTGCAATGCAGTTTTCAATCGCAGTAATTTGTGGGCCAGCATCGCCATCTACTTTACCTGCATATGATTGCAGAGCAACGCCTGCTTCAACAGCTTTAGCTTCAGCGCCTTCTTTCATTTTAACAAAGAAAGGGTTTGTGTTGTTTTTAGTAATCAAACAAGCATTTACAGCGTGACTACCTGCAAATGCGCCTGTTGAAGCAACTGCAGAAAGAGCAAGTGCTACTAAGCTTGATTTAATCAATGATTTTTTCATAGTGATTCCTCCAAATCAATTCCGACCAGACTTATTTCCGGTCAAACCTATACAAAATGAAGTCAAAGCAGTGTTTGCTCCATAGTGCTGCGAACAAACTGCCATTGAATCTTTTGCTTGTCAATAAATAAATCAAATTGATTTATTAATTATTTTGTGCATTATTGATAATCTACATTGATTGCATTGTATTGGAGTTTGTTAGAAATCTATTTGCAAAAAGAACATCGCTGGAGCGTAGTTAATAATACAAACGGAGAGAATGTTGAGCGGCTTAGAAGCAAGAACAGAGCGTGTAATTGACCCAAGAGGTGGGGCAAACCAAACACGTGTGCGCGCATATAATGAGCGCCTAGTTCTCTCGCTTATTCGAAGACATGGCAGCCTTCCAAATTCTGAAATTGCCAGAAGAAGTGGTCTTTCTGCTCAAACAGTTTCAGTTATTATGCGCGCCTTAGAAAATGATGGCTTAATATTGCGCGGCGAACCAATACGAGGAAAAGTTGGCCAGCCTTCTATTCCTATGCATCTAAATCCAGAAGGCGTTTATTCCATTGGGTTAAAAGTTGGTCGACGCAGCGCCAATCTTGTTTTGGTAGATTTTTTAGGGCGCGAGCTTAATGCAATACATAAAACCCATAAATTCCCAAAGCCAGACAAACTGCTAGCATTTGCTAGCGAGGGTATTGATCGACTTTGTGAAAATATGAGCCTTGAGCAAAAAAGCCGAATTGCTGGCGTTGGCATTTCTATTCCTTTTGAACTTTGGAACTGGGCAGAAAAAGTTGGCGTTGCCCAAGAAGAAATGGATGGATGGCGTGATTTTGATTTTAGTTTTGAGCTAGAGCAACTTTGCGGCCTGCCTACATTTTTACAAAATGATGCAACATCTGCATGTGGCGCGGAACTCGTTTTTGGACGCGGTTCAGAACTCAGCGACTTTGTGTATTTTTTCATTGGCACATTTATAGGTGGCGGCATTGTTTTAAACCATGCCGTTTATACTGGGCGCACCGGTAACGCAGCTGCTTTAGGCCCAATGCCTGTTACCAATAAAGATGGCGTTGCGGCGCCCTTAATTGACCATGCTTCAATTTATGGCTTAGAAACTAAATTACTTAATGCAGATTCTGATCCCTCACCTATTTGGCTTTCTCCAGATGATTGGAGTGGACTGGGTGAACCTTTAGAAGAATGGATTTGCGAGACCGCTAAGTATCTTGCACTCGCCATTGTATCGTCTTGCGCAATTATAGACTTTGAGGCGGCTGTGATCGATGGCGGTTTTCCTGCAGATGTACGTGCTAGGCTGGTAGAAGCGACGAAAAAGGAAGTTGTAAAACTAGATTTGAGAGGCATAAGCGAGCCCCAAATTTTTGAAGGCTTAGTTGGAAATGGGGCACGCGCTTTGGGCGGCGCTAGTCTGCCATTGTTTAACCGCTACCTAATCGATCAAAGCGTATTGTTTAAAGCTGTTGCTTAAACATTGTTATCGGCCACCAAGCTCACAATAAATTAATGCTTTTGCGCCTCTCTTTTCGTTTCAGAACGCTTTAAGCGTTTTCTTTTCATAGACCTCATAAATAATGACCCCATACATATTGACGCCCTGCATATAGAGCTCATGCATTAAGGGACAAACGCAATATTTGATTGTGCCAAGGCTATACTCGTTTT
>JBGCEA010000212.1:0-20983 GCA_045105915.1 Nitratireductor sp. | reverse complement strand
AGAGCCTATCATGCCAACATAAGCGGCATCTTTTTTTGCAAGCGCCTCTGCCGTTAATAAAAAGTCTAGCTGGTGCTCATTTGTTGTCACAATAAATACGCTATTGCTTGGTGCTTCTTTTATTTGGGCTTCTGGCAGGGCGGTGCAAATGGTTTCGCAATATTCGCTAACGCCTTCTAAAAGGGGTTTACGTGTATCGATGCACTTTAAATGCACTGGCAATTGAGCGAATAATTTCACCAATTTTGCGCCAACATGCCCAGCGCCAAAAACATAAATATGCGGCATGTTTAAATCTGTTGCTAGTAGCGCCTCTAACGCATCTTTTGTGAGGAGCGTATATTCCAACTCAACATGCCCACCACAGCATTGGTCTATTTCTGGCCCAAGACTAACAGATTGGTTTATGGGTTGGCCTTCTTCAATGGATTTTGTCTCAATTAGTTCTCTCGCTTTTTTCATGGCGAGCCATTCTAATTTGCCCCCACCAATAGAGCCAAAGGTTTCACCACTGCTTACAATCATAACTGCGTCTTGTTCGCGCGGTGTAGAGCCTTTGGCTATTATGATACGCACGACAATACTCAAGCTATCGCCAGCCAATAGCGATTTGGCAGAATGAAGTTCTGTATTTTGTCTCTCACGCATCTTCGTTATAACTTCTACATCGTTTGATTCGGCATCTATATTAAAATTCACATTGATACGCTTTGTGCGTCAGATCAAGGATCAGACAAAACTAGGTCACAATTGTCTGCAAGATAATGTGTGAATGAGGGTGATATGAAATATTTACAAGTTTTAATGCTAAGCAGTGTAATTGCATTTGGTGCAAATGATAGTTTTAGCGCAGACAGAAAAGTGCCTGCCAAATTAACAGCTCAATTTAAAACTTGGCTCGCCAAAGATTTATGGCCGCAAGCGCAAGCAAATGGCATTTCACAAAACACCTTCAACAAAGCCTTTAGCAAGATTTCTTTAAATCTTAAATTGCCAGGCCTCACAATGCCGGGCGAAAAGCCCAAAGTGCCAAAAAAACAAAGCCAATCTGAATTTGGTTCGCCAGAAAAATACTTCAGACCAAATGTGTTTAATGGCGTTATTGCAGGTGGTCGCCAAAGACTACAAAAATATAAATCGACACTTTCAAAAATCGAAAAATCTACCGGCGTACCGGGCCGTATTATAGTTGGTATTTGGGGTAGAGAATCTGGGTTTGGAAGAGCAAAGCTTCCCTACAACGCTATTCAAGTTTTAGGCACAAAGGCATTTATGTCTTCTCGCAAAAAATATTTCAGAAGCGAGTTGATAGCAGCGCTAAAATTAATACAAGCAAACAACATAGCGCCAACAGCACTTATGGGCAGTTGGGCAGGGGCACTAGGCCAACCTCAATTTATGCCCTCGTCTTATCTAAACCACGCGCGCGATTTTGATGGCAATGGCACCCCAGATATTTGGAAATCTGTACCAGATACACTGGGCTCTATTGCTGGTTATTTGCAAGACAAAGGCTGGGTACGTGGCAGAGATTGGGGCTTTGAAGTGGTGTTACCCTCAAACGTTTCATGTGCATTAGAAGGGCCAGATTCAGGGCGCACAATCTCTGACTGGGCAAATCTTGGCGTAAAGCGTGTAAGTGGCAAACCTTTTCCTAAAAACGAACTTAAGGGCGAGGGATACTTGATGATGCCAGCTGGCGCTTATGGGCCAGCTTTTATTGTAACTCCAAATTTTTATGTTCTAAAAGAATATAATAAGTCAGATCTATATGCGCTCTTTGTGGGACATGGCGGTGATAGAATGCAGTTTAATTCTAAGCCATTTTCGGCCAAATGGGGCAATGTTGGCGGCATGTACCGCTCAGATATTGCTGCTATGCAACGCGGACTTGAAAAGCAAGGTTATGATGTGGGCGGCGCAGATGGCCTGCCAGGGTTTAAAACAAGACGCTCAATTGGCGATTGGCAGCAAAAAAATGGCTTAAAACCAACCTGCTTTCCTCAGCCAAACCTGATTAAAAGACTAAAATAGCGTTCAAACTAGGCCAAGAGGCTGGGTAAACTTAAGTTTACTTAAATTAGCCATCATTAAATTGTATCCAAATTCTTATTGGTTGATTTTATGTAAAATGACTAATAAAAGCACATAAAAGCACTTAATTTGCGATTTGGGGACGTATATTGGCCGATTTTCATGCTTTAATTTTGCAGGCGCTGAAGACAAAAAATTCAGACGATCCAGCTGTTAGACAAGCTGTATACCAATCATCTCGCAATGCGCTGGTGCGCATGCTGGATAAGTCTGGCAATCGTGATAGCGAATCTGGCAACAAGCTCTCAAAATCTTTAGAAGATTCAATCGCGAAAATAGAAACAGACTATGCATCATTTCTCGCAAGCAAAGCCTCAGATGCAGCGCAACCCACACAGCCGCAAGCGCCAAAAATAGAACCGCAAATCGCGCAACAAAATGTTGCCTCGCGCCAAGAGCCAAGCATCTCGGTTGATACAACTCCAACCACGCCAGTTGCCCCAACTCCACAAGCGCCAGCGCCAGCCGCACCAGTGCAACCAGTAGCGCCAGCAGAACAAATGGAACAAGTTGCTCAAACAGCACAGGCCGCGGCATCGCAATCTGGCAGTCAAGCAGTTGAAGAGGTGAACCGTTTCATTAATCCTCAAGTTGAAACAGCTCCAAAGCAAAGCTTCGAGCCATTTGTTGCGCCGCCAGAAGTTGCTGCACCAAATGCGACTGAAGCTCAAACTGCAAGCGCGCAAGCAACAAATGCACAGGCGCCTAATACACCACCCGTTTCACCAAGCGTGCAAACGAGCGCAACAGAGCATGTTGTGGTTGAGCCACAAGAGCAGCCACCTTTAAATTACAAACGCAAAAGCCCATGGCTTCGTGGTTTTTCTAGCTTGCTCTTTATTCTTGCAATCTTAGGTGTTCTTGCATGGCTGGCTTATGCATTCATCACCAGCTTATCTCAAAATGCGAGTTCGGTTGCACAAAGCCAAAAGCAAAAAGAGGTAGAGCAAAAAGCGACAGATTCTAATTACATAGAAATCTTATCGCCATCAGACCCTTCGTCTCTTATTACTTCAGGTAGAGGTTCTGCAGAAGTTATATCACAGCTGACCACTAACTATATGCGCATCCAGTCAATTCGCTCGAGTCCAAACAGCAATACAAATGCTGAACCAATTTTGCTTGAGCTAAAGCCAGGTGTGTTGCGCCAAATGGTTGGAAAAATGGTGACTGTTGAAATGCGCTTAAAGTCTGGCACCAATATGGATGGACTGTTTTCGGTTCAGTGTATTGTGGGCGATCAAAGTGTTTGCGATAGAAAAAGATTTCGTGTTGGCCAGCAACCAGAAAACGTAATTTTTGCAATGCAGCTTGAAGAAGCTAACGTAAGTGAAAAAGTTTACTTAGCCATCAACACAGATGTGAAAAGCGCATCTAACCCAGATGGGCTAGGTCACCCAATCGACATATCACACATCAGAATTAGAATTCCAAAATAAGATGGCTGGCACCATGCCCTTGGGCATGCTGTAAAAATAGCTTCGCCAATAAGCTTTATGGCGCGATAACAATTTTCTTGTCTATTGCGCCAAGTTTCTTTTTGTCTTTTCCCGTATATGGCAATGTATGCAAAATGCGTCTTATTACATTTAAGCGTGCACGGCGTTTATCATTTGCTTTTATCACTGTCCAAGGGGCTTTAGGCGTGTGCGTTTTTTTAAACATCAAGTCGCGCGCCTTGCCATATTCATTCCACTTAGAAAGCGCTTTTACATCAATGGGCGAGAGCTTCCATATTTTCACAGGATTATGACGCCTATCGTGAAAACGCTTAAGTTGCATTTCTTGGCCAATGGTGAGCCAAAACTTAAAGAAATAAATACCCTCATTCACAATCATTTCTTCAAAGGCTGGCACATCTGTAAGAAATTTCTTGTGTTGCTTATCAGAGCAAAACCCCATCACTGGCTCAACGCCTGCTCTATTGTACCAAGAGCGGTCAAACAAAACCATTTCGCCCTTGGTCGGGAAATGCGAGATATAACGCTGAAAATACCATTGCCCGCTTTCAACGTCGGTGGGCTTAGAAAGTGCAACGGTTTTTACACGTCTTGGGCTAAGATTTTCGCGTAGCGCTTTTATAGTGCCGCCTTTTCCAGCAGAATCTCTACCTTCAAAAATACTAATCACCCTAGCGCCGCTCTCTTCAAGCCAATATTGCGCTTTCACTAATTCCTCATGCAGCGCAAAAAGTTCATCCTCATATTTCGACCATTTCAGCTTTTTTTCATACGGGTAACCTTCGCAGCCAAGCGCGCACTCTTTTACCCAGTCTGGCAATTCAGGGTCTTTTAAATCAAACACACGTTTTTTGCGGTTTATGGTCAATTCAATGGGGCTTGTTTCTAAATGTTTCATAAAATTACCTAAGCTGAGATTTGTCTCACTCCAAATACCACACCTTTTAGCGTCTATACAAAACGATTTTCTATTACTTGCAATAATGCATGCTTAGTGGTGTTTAAACGCAAAAAAAATGCGGCTCGTAAAAGCCGCATGATTTGAAATTTATTAGCAAGAACTATGAAGCGCTTAAGCGCGTTTGCATTGGGCGCTGAGGTGCTTTTTTACCGCGTCTATCAGATGCAGGCTGATAAGCCAGTCTGCAGTGATATTCGCAATACGGATCATCTTCGCGTGGCTTAGCGCCGCAAAATGAGAAGTCGTTTTCTTGCGGATCGCCAGTTGGCCATTTGCAAGTTGAATCAGTAAGGCTCAGCAAATCTAATTTCTTAGATTCAGGCATAGGAATATCAACAATAATTTGTTGCTTAGCAGCAGGCGCGCTAGCGCCAGTGCCATTTGCCCTTGCCCTAGAGGTCTTCGCATAAGATGAGGCTGTTCTGGTTGAAGCGCGCTTTGTTCTTGCGCCGCCAGTGTTAGAGGTTTTTGCGCGGCCAGATAGGCCAAGTCTGTGCACTTTACCAATAACAGCGTTTCTCGTCACGCCGCCAAGTTCTGCTGCAATTTGACTTGCACTTAGGCCGTCAGCCCATAATTTACGCAACACTTCAACACGATCGTCTGTCCAAGCCATTATATTTTTTCCGTTCCATATAGCGCTAATTCATCAACCCTTGAGGCGTCTAAATTAGACAAGCAAATCCGTTCATAAAAACGCCATTTCAGGTTTTTATGAGGATGTGTAATTTCATTTTCAGTAAGGCAGTTACTAACTTCGCTTTAGCCGCCGTTGAAAATACATTAGCTTAGCTGTTGACTCTTGCACAAGGACTAGAACAGCAAGAAGAATCGATTTTTCACTTTATCCCCAAAATCAGAAATCGAATTTCAAAATGCTGTGGAAAGACGAATCAGAATTCCAGTGTATTGACAGACTTATCCACAATCCCAAGAAATAAAGGTCATAAATCATCCATCAACATGGTTTTACAAAATTTTTAAGTGCCGGCTCTAAGAGGCATATAGAGACAGCAGAATGTTGAAATGAGCCATTTATCAATTATTTGATGCATTTGCTCTAATATATGATATGATAATAGATATCTTGCATCAGCTCGTTCCAATTTTGTTATTGGCGGGCTGTTTGTTTTTTATAAATCTAGCAATTGTAAGTATGGCAAATAATTATGAGTGAACAAGAACATACGTTTCCAAATTATGGATACCCGCAACTTGAATTTTCCAAGGGCGAGGGCGTTCGTTTGTTTGCTACCAATGGCGATGACTATATAGACCTTTCATCGGGCATTGCGGTCAACTCTTTAGGTCATGCACATCCTCACCTTGTTGCGGCTTTAAAAGAGCAAGCTGAAAAGCTTTGGCACACTTCAAATTTGTTCAAAGTACAAGGCCAAGAACGCCTTGCGAAAAGACTATGTGAAAACTCTTTTGCAGATAATGTGTTCTTCACCAATTCGGGTGCAGAAGCGCTAGAATGCGCTATTAAAACTGCAAGAAGATTTCACTATTCAAACGGCAATGAAAAACGCATCAACGTCATAACTTTTGAAGGCGCTTTTCATGGCAGAACGCTGGGTACAATAGCGGCTGGCGGCCAAGCAAAATATCTAGAAGGCTTTGGCCCAAAAGCACCCGGCTTTTTGCAAGTGCCATTTGCAGATCATGAAGCCCTAAAAGCTGCAATAGATGATGAAACGGCTGCAATTTTAGTTGAGCCAATTCAGGGCGAGGGCGGCATAAACGAAATTCCACCTCAGTGCTTACAAGGCTTAAGAAGCCTTTGCGATGAGCATGGCATTTTGCTGATTTATGATGAAGTGCAATCTGGCATAGGCAGAACAGGAAAATTGTTTGCTCATGAATGGGCAAACAAATCTGACAGCACCTACGAAGCAGCACCGCACATAATGGCACTGGCTAAAGGCTTGGGCGGCGGTTTTCCTATGGGGGCATGTTTAGCTGAGGCGCATGTAGCAAGTGTCATGGCGCCTGGCACACACGGTTCTACCTTTGCAGGCAATCCACTAGCAATGGCAGTAGGCAATGCGGTGCTAGATGTGGTTCTAGAAGAAGGCTTTTTAGAATCTGTTCGCTCAAACGGCGTTGTGTTAAGCCAACTTTTGGCAGAGATAACAGACAGCTATCCCGATCTATTTGAATTGGTACGTGGCAAAGGCCTTTTGATGGGCATTCGTTCTAAAGTGCCAAATGCAGAAATTGTACAAGCACTAAGAGATGGCGGCGTTTTAAGCGTGCCAGCTGGCGATAACATCATCAGAATGTTGCCACCACTTACAATTACGCATGACGAACTAAGAGAAGCTAAAAATCGCATGACAAAAGGCTTAGATGCCTATGTTGAAAAAACCAAATAAACTTAATTGAAACAAGTTGGAACAAAGTTATGACGGAGACACCCCGCCATTTTAAAGATATTTCTCAGTTTGATTTAAAAACCCTAAATTCGATTTTAAGTCACGCTGATGATCTAAAAAAACGCCTAAAGGCTGGAGAAGTTCCAGAGCAACCTTTGCGCGGCAAAGTGCTTGCCATGATCTTTGAAAAACCTTCTACCAGAACCAGAGTTTCATTTGATGTAGGCATGCGCCAATTAGGCGGTGAGACAATTGTTTTATCAGGTTCTGATATGCAATTGGGACACTCAGAATCTATTGCAGATACTGCAAGAGTTTTATCGCGTTTTGTAGATGCAATAATGATCCGCACAAGCGAGCATTCTCGCATGGAAGAACTCGCGCATTATTCTAGCATACCAGTAATCAATGCCCTAACCGATGATACGCACCCATGCCAAATTATGGCAGATTTAATGACCTTCCAAGAGCATAACGGCTCTTTAGAAGGTAAGAAATTTGCTTGGACAGGCGATGGTAATAATGTGTTGCACTCTTTCTTAGAGGCATCTGCGAAATTTGGTTTTAGTGTGCATGTCGCGCACCCAAGAGGCTGTGCACCTCAGCAATCTTATGTGGATTGGGCAAACCAAAATGGTGCAAACATCATCATCGGCAACGACCCGATTAGCGCAGTAAAAGACGCTGATGCAGTAATAACAGATTGCTGGGTTTCTATGGGCCAAGACGACAAAGCAGATGCATCAAATATTTTTGAGCCGTTCCAAGTAAATTCAGGTTTGATGGCACATGCTAAAAAAGATGCAATTTTCATGCATTGCCTGCCAGCACATAGAGGCGAAGAAGTAACCGATGAAGTAATGGATGGCCCTCAGTCAGTTGTGTTTGACGAGGCCGAAAACAGGCTACACGCTCAAAAAGGCGTGTTGGCTTGGTGCTTTGGCTTGATCTAAATAGACTTAATTTTAAAGATTGAAAAAATGGATAACGATACAAATCCTTCTAACCCAGCACTAAATGTTGGCGATGCAAAAAACATTGGCGGTGAAGACCGCATAGTGCCTTTTCACATTCCAGATTTAGAAGTGCGCGGACGCGCCATTCAGCTGGGTGCATTGGTAGATGGTATTTTGGGCCGTCACAATTATCCAGAGCCTGTTTCAAAACTACTGGGCGAGGTAATTGTTTTAACAGTGCTGCTTGGCACTTCTTTAAAGTTTGAAGGCAAATTCATTGTCCAAACTCAAACAGATGGGCCAGTCTCGCTTTTAGTTGTCGATTTTGTAACGCCAGATGCTGTTCGCGCCTATGCAGATTTTGATGATAAAATGTTAGCAACCGCCATAGAAAAAGGCGAAACCTCTTCTGAGCAGCTCTTGGGCAAAGGCACACTTGCAATGACTGTAGATCAAGGTGGGCACATGCAACGCTACCAAGGTATTGTTGCACTAGATGGCAAATCTTTAGAAGAAGTGGCGCAGGCATATTTTAAACAATCAGAGCAAATTCCAACGCATGTGCGTTTAGCTGTTGCCCAAACGCTAACACCCCAAGAAGACAGCACAGGCACAACGCATGGCTCAACTAAGGGCTGGCGTGCAGGCGGTGTATTGGTGCAGTTTTTGCCAGAGGCTGAAACAAAACTCACTGTGCGCGATATTTCTGGCGGAGATGCGCCAGATGGCTCGAGTGAAAGCGCACACGAAGAAAGAGACGATGGCTGGGTAGAGGCAAAAGCCTTGGTTGAAACTGTTTCTGATATCGAACTCACCGACCCACAAGTTGGATCAAAAGATCTTTTGTTCAGGCTTTTTCATGAGCGCGGCGTGCATGCCTTTGAAGGGCCAAAAGTTTTGGACAAATGCAGTTGCAGCAAAGAGCGTGTTATTAGTGCAGTTAAATCTATGTCTGCTCAAGATATACAAGAAGCTTTGCAAGATGGTGACATCGAATCTACTTGCCAGTTTTGCAATGCTACCTACAATGTGATCGCGCAAGACCTCGCTTAAAAGAGTGCAAAAATTTATATGAACATTTTGTAACTTGCCGATTGGCTGGTTAGCCCTATAATCTTTTCTAATGGCACTTATATGCAAAGTGGCCAAAGGAAAGATAATGCTTGATAAATCAAAATCGTCAAAAGACCTAAAAGTTGCAAACACAACTGATGCAAGTGCTGCGGGGGCTGCCGCTAATGTTTCAAACGCAACGCCAATTTCGACCTCCACTAAAATAGCCTTTTTAGCGTTTCGTGCCATTTTGCAACTCGCCCTTATGGTGGGCATCTTGGGCGGCGCATTCTTTATCATGAATAAGATGATTGATTCTAAGCCAAAAAAAGCTGAGCGTCCTATTTTTCCACGCGTCTATACGGTTGAAACTATAAAAGCAGTAACTGCAGACCATCAGCCAAAAATTGTGCTTTACGGTGAGATTGTTGCAGGTCGCTCTGTTGACTTGCGCTCTTTTGTTGGCGGGCAAGTGACCTCTATTAGCGATAAGCTAAAATCTGGTGGCATGGTAGAAAAAGGCGATCCACTTGTTGAAATCGATCGCTTCACCTTTGAAGGTAACTTGTTAGAAGCCAGGGCAAATGAGGCTGAAACCAAAGCGCGTATGGCTGAAAATGAAGCGCGTATTAAGCTAGAAAAATCGCGTCTTCTATCTGCGAAAGACCAGCTTGAACTTGCAAAAAAAGACAGAGATAGATTTGTTGAATTGCGCAATAGAAAAACGGCAACTGCTAAGCAATTAGAAGATAAAGAGTTTACGTATTCGCAGCGCGCGCAAGCCGTTGAGCAAAGCGAAATTAATATCATTGCAGAAGAGGCAAAATTGGCTCAACTAGATGCAACTTTGCAAAGGTTGCAGTGGCGCATAGCGCAATCTGAGCGCAACTTAAATGACACTGTTTTAACCGCGCCTTTCACCGGCACAATTTTATCTAGCACAGTTCAAGCTGGCAAATTGGTAAGCGCTAACGATGTGCTTATTTCTATGTATCAATCAGATTTGTTAGATGCGCGTTTTGTTTTAACAGATGAGCAATTTGGACGCCTTCAAGCTGACAAAGATGGCTTGGTAAATAGAGCCGCACAAATAAAGTGGGTTGTGGGTGGCAAGCAATATAACTTCGACGCAAAGATAGATCGCATTGGCGCAGAAATAGCATCAGCCAGAGGCGGCATAGAAGTGTTTGCAACCATTGTCCCAAATAAAGAGGGGCCAGAGCTGCGCCCTGGTGCATTTGTCGAAATTAATCTGCCAGACAAAACTTTTGAAAAGCACATCAAGTTGCCAGACACTGCAATCTATAATGGCGATACCGTATATATAGTTGAGAAGAAAAAGCTGGTTGGCAAAACAGTAGACATCGTTGCTTATGATGGTGAAGAAGCAATTATTGCATCGGGCATAGCTAATGCCGATGAAGTTTTAACAACCAGAATTTCAGCTGTGAGTGATGGGCTGCGCATTCGAAAAGAAGGTGACCCAATTCGCCAAAGAGGCAATAGAGGCGCTAATGGCCAAAGAGGTGAACGTGGTACGCAAGATGGTGCGAAGGGCGGCAAGCCAAATAGTGGCGATGCCACAAATAGTCGCGAAGCTAATGGCAAGCGCCCTAATGGGCAAAAGGGCGAAAGAGGCAAGCGCCCAAATGGCCAGCAAGGTCAAAGACCACAAAATAATCAGCAGTAAATTCCACCATTACACAAAGAGATAATCTGGATTTGAAGTTATGTTAGATAAGAGATTTGAAAAAAATAGTGGTCTTGTAAGTATTTTAGCGCGTCACCCAAACGCGGCAAATCTTATTATGGTTTTAATGGTTTTGTTCGGTCTCTACGGCATCTTTAAAATCAATACGCAGTTCTTTCCAGATATAGCAATAGATGCGGTCAATATCAGCGCAAAATGGTCTGGTGCCAGCGCAGAAGATGTAGAAGCAAATATTCTTCAAGTCATAGAACCAGCCGTTCGCTACGTTGAAAACATTGACAAAATGAGCTCAACCGCGCGCGAGGGAACAGCATCTATAACGCTCGAATTCAAGCCAGGCACAGACATGCAAAAGGCCATTGGCGATGTCGATGCAGCAATTAAATCCATTGGCAATCTGCCAGAAGACGCAGACACGCCCACCGTTTCGCAACGCGCAAGAGTAGAAGGCGTGGCTACGCTCTCAATATCTGGCAAAGTGCCAGAAGAAACATTGCGAATTTATGCAAAGCAAATTCGTGATGATCTAATTGATAGAGGCATAGACCGGGTAGATTTAACGGGTCTGCGCGATCGCGAATTAAAGGTAGACATTCACGAAAGAGAATTACGCCGCTTAGGACTTTCAATCAGTGATGTTAGAAATAAAATTGCAAATAACTCAAGAAACCTACCTTCTGGCCAAACCGATGGCGCAGTTGAAAAACAACTTCGTGCCCAAACCGATTTCAAAACGCCAGAAGCCATTAAACAGCTAGAAGTTAAGTCATTTGAAAGCGGTGAAAAAGTTCGCCTTCAAGACATAGCAGACATTAGCTTTGGCTATAGCGATGATACAAAAGAAGGTTTGATTAACGGCAATGCAGCGATAGAAATTCAGGTTTCACGCGCCCCAACATCAGACACACTTGTGACAGCAAAAATTTTAGACAGCTATTTGGTAGAATTAGAAAAATCAATTCCAGCTGGCATTACGCTGCAAAAATACAATGTGCGCTCAGACGCTGTTAAGGGCAGAATTTCGCTCCTATTAGAAAACGCAGCCTATGGCCTTCTCATTGTGGTTTGCACATTGTTTTTGTTCTTAAATGCACGCATTGCATTTTGGGTGGCGGCTGGCATTCCAGTTGCACTGCTCGCAACTGTTGGCTTTATGTGGATGATGGGCCAGACCATTAATATGATTTCGTTATTTGGCATGATCATGATGCTGGGCATTATTGTTGATGATGCCATTGTTGTTGGCGAGCATACCGCCACAAAGTTTGCCGAAGGCGATGGCCCATATGAAGCGGCAGAAAAAGGCGCAGGGCGTATGATAACGCCAGTTGCGGCTGCCATGCTGACAACCATTGCATCTTTTTCACCCATTCTTCTAATCTCTGGTGTTGTTGGGCAAATTATGGGCGCTTTGCCATTTGTGGTAATTGCGGTTTTAATTGCCAGCCTCATCGAATGTTTCTTTATTTTGCCGGGGCACTTAGCACATACATTGCAACCCAATAAAAGTGCAAGCTGGTCTTATTGGCGTCAGTTATTTATGGCTGTTTTGTTTGGTGCATTTTGTATCTTGGCTTTAAATGGTGCAGACGCTGGCGTGATACAAAAATATGCCGCGCCGTTTTATACGCTGCTTTCAGATTTACAATCAGATTTATCGACAAGAGGCTTCTTTGCAGTGCTGGCTGTATTTGCCCTGACCTTTGGCGCGCTGATAGAAATTATTTTCTATTTCCAAAGAAGCATCACGCGCGGGCGTCATCAAAAATATTTAGCAACAACTGAACTAAGTGAAGATGGCAAAGCGCGTTCTGCTTTTGACAATGAAAACTTTTTGCGCAGAAATTTTGACAAAGGGTTCTTCTGGTTCAGAGACAATATGTTTGATTGGCTGGTGAAGCTTTCATATCGCTGGCGTTATGTAACAGTTGCCATTGCTGGGGCTTCTATGATGGTTCTGGCATTTGGGCTGCTTGGAAGTGGCAAAGTGCCTTTTGTATTTTTTCCAAATCCAGAATCTGAGAACATCAGAGCAAGATTGGTGTTTAACGCTGGCCTACCACAAGAGCGTGTAAAAGAAATTATAAGAAAACACGAAGAGACACTCTACGAAGTTGAAAAAGAGTTAGGCGATGGCAAAAAATTAATTGCAGCGCATTTCGTAACGCTTGGTTCAGCTGGCAGAAACACAGGCGATAACTTAGCGCAAATGAACGTGCAACTTGTGTCATCAGAAGAGCGCATAACAGAAAATTCTCGTACATCAAAAATTGTGAATGCATGGAAAGCCAAACTACCTAAATTAGCAGGCCTCACCAGATCATCCATTTCGCAAACACGTGGTGGCCCTCCTGGGCGTGACGTAGAATTGCAAATTTCGGGACAAGACGCAGCTACGCTCAAAAAAGCGGCTGACGAGATTGTTGAATTAGTAAGCCTGCTGCCTTCTGCAAATGGCGCAAGCGATAATTTGCCCTATGGCAAGCCAGAACTCATAATGACCCTAACGCCGCGCGGCACAGCACTTGGCTTTAATATTGAGCAAGTGAGTGCACAAGTACGAGAAGCCTTTAGCGGCTCTATTGCACGTCGTTTTGCTGTAGGCGATGAAGAGGTATCAATTCGCGTTAGCCGCATAAGCAAAGATACAGGCGCAGCAGCCTTACGCAATTTTGAGTTAAAGGCGCCATCTGGCCAATTTGTTCAATTAACAGAAGTTGTGAAACTAACAGAACAACAGGGCTTTGCAGCTGTTCGCCGTATAGATGGCAAGACCTTGGTTTCTATCACCGCAGATTTAGATACAAAAGTATTTACAACAGAGCAGGCAGAAGCCGCTTTGGTAGAAGATGGCCTAGAAGCCATTGCGACCAAACATGGAGTATCCTTCAAATTCGATGGAAGAACAAAAGAGCGTGAAGCGGCCTTCAAAGATTTAACCACTGGCGTAATTGTGGCGTTAGCAGTCATCTATATTATTCTAGCTTGGGTGTTCTCTAGCTATTGGAGGCCTTTTGCTGTCATGCTTATCATTCCATTTGGTGTGGTGGGCGCAGTGTTCGGTCATTTTATGATGGGCTATTCTCTTAGCGTTTTATCACTCATCTCAATCTTAGGATTGGCGGGCATATTGGTGAACGATTCTATTATTTTAGTAAGTCGATTAGACGAGCGCATAGCCAATGGTGATAGTCTGTTTGAGGCCGCAACGGGTGCTAGCCGAGATAGACTACGCGCAGTGCTACTAACATCTCTCACAACCATTGGTGGTCTTATTCCACTTATGTTTGAAACAAGTGTGCAAGCACAATTTATTTTGCCAATGGCAGTTACCATTACTTTTGGTTTGGGCTTGGCAACTTTATTAGTGTTGTTCTTAGTACCAGCTTTTGTGGCAATTGGCGCGGATGTGAGATTTGTGCTTACTGCAATTTTCTCAAATCGTATTAGGCTAAAGCCGGCAGAATAAAGCGCGGTTTATATGGGCGAAGGCTCTAGCATGTGGGGGGAAGCCCAAACCTATGCTCTCCAAAATTGCGGCGTGAATAAAACAAGGACGGTTAGAAGCTCTAATCGTCCTATCAGCATCGCAAAAATCAAAATCCATTTTGAAGCATCATTTAAACTTTGATACGTGCCTTTTGGCCCAATCACATCGCCAAGACCAGGGCCAACATTGGCAAGAGCACTGCCTGCCGCAGATAAAGAGGTGATAACATCTAGCCCAGAAATGTTTAGCATTATCGCGATAACGATAAAGATCATCACAAATAAGAATATGAAATTCATAACCGCAACAGACACATTGCTGGCAAGTCTTTTGCCATTGTAGCGAACCTCAAAAATGCCATTGGGTTGAAAAATCTTCTTTAAGTTTTGGTGTATTGTTGAGAACAATATCTGAAACCTAAATATTTTTATGCCGCATGAAGTAGAGCCAGCACACCCGCCAATAAACATAATAAGAAAGAAGAAAATTTGAGAGGCAGGCCCCCAAGCATTGTAATCGGTTGAGGTGTAGCCAGTGCCTGTCACCAAAGAGGTTACGCTAAGCGCAGAATGGAAAAAGCTCTCTAGCTGGTTTTCTTTGTTAGGGTTTAACCACCACGCCAATAAAATTAAAAAGGCAAGTAAAGTTATAAACACTCTTACTTGGCTGTTTTTATAAAGGGCTGTTGTTTCACCGCGCACCGCTTGCACAAACAAAATAAAAGGAATGGAGCCAAGTATCATAAAGACAATAGCAACAGCCTCTACACCCATAGAGTTAAAGTGCCCAATAGAAGCATCTTTAGTTGAATAACCGCCAGTGGCAACTGTTGTCATTGCATGAATTACAGCATCGTCAATTTTCATGCCAGCAGCTAAATAAGCCAACGTACATGCAGCTGTTATAAAAACAAATGTAAGCGTTAAAGAGCCAGAGATTTGCGTAGCGCGTGGCATAATTTTTTCGGCAGTATCAAATGCCTCAATTTTAAAAAGCTGCATTCCACCCACTTGCAACATAGGCAGAACAGCAACAGCCATAACAATAATACCAAGCCCGCCCAGCCACTGCTGAATACCGCGCCAAAACAAAATGCCAGGAGGGGCATCGTTTAAATTGGTAATCACAGTGGCACCAGTTGTGGTGATGCCAGACATCGATTCAAACATGGCATCGGTAAAGCTATCCACCACGTTCGATAGCATATAAGGGATAGCACCAAACAGTGCCAACAAGAGCCATGCGGCAGAAACCATGACAAAGGCTTGGCGGGTGCTCATATCGTTTGCGGTGCCTCTAGCGCCAGAATAAAAGCCAAACCCAATTAGAATGGTTACGAGACTAGCCGCAGAAAAAACTTGCCAATCGTCATTATCTGCCATCAAGTCTACAATGGCTGGCAAAAACATCGCAACGCCAAGCGTGGTGAGTAAAAGGCCGTTGATGAGCAAAATTGGGCGTATGAGCGTAAACATCAAGAGATCCTAATTCAGGCTGTTTTCAGCATCAGGAAGATCAAGCGAGAAGGCAGGAATATTGATTTCAAAATGTGTATCGCTTTGGTTTTCTTGGCCTACATTGCAAACAGTAAACGTGCCAACCATAATGCCAGAAGGCGTGCTGAGCGTACATCCACTTGTATATTCATATCTGCCATTTGGTTCTATCACGGGTTGCTCTCCAACCACACCTTCGCCGCGTACTTCTTCTATGCGCCCCAAAGCGTCACTAATTTTCCAATAACGGCTCAAAAGTTGAAAAGCTTGCTTACTGTTATTTTCGATCACCACACGATAAGCCCAAAAATACAACTCATCTTCTGGCTTAGAACGCTCATCAATATAGACAGGCATAACAGAAACGACGATATCGTGAGTTGTCTCGTGATACATTTAAAGTTATTCCTCTAGCAAATGTGTTTTCACATTCGTACTGTAACATTGGTGCAAATTAGGTCTGGCTTTATACCACAAATTTTAATGCACACCATGCCTTATGCTTTTATAAAATTAGACAATATCGGAAAACAAATATGCTAGATGGCAGTGCAAGAAAACTTATAGACCCAGTACTAATGTCGATAGCAAAAAGTTTGGTCTCGCTAAAAATTACGGCAAATCAGGTAACGCTCTTCTCGTTTTTTATCGGTATACTTGCTGCCGTTTTAATTGCGTATCATTATTTTTATTCAGCGCTCATTTTGTTGCTGCTCTCACGTATAGGAGACGGGTTAGACGGCTCTATTGCCAAACTAACAAAGCCAACAGACTTTGGCGGCTTTTTAGACATTGTTTTAGATTTTGCATTTTATGGCGCCATTCCGCTTGGCTTTATTTTTGCAGATTTGCCCCAAAACGGGTTTGCTGGGGCTGTGCTTATTTTTTCTTTTTATGTCAATGGCGCTAGCTTTTTGGCCTATGCAACCATTGCAGAAAAAAAGGGAAAGACCACAAATGCACGCGGCAAGAAGTCTATTTTTTATACAACAGGCCTAACAGAGGCAACCGAAACGATTGCTCTGTTTGTACTCTTTTGTCTTTTGCCTGCGTACTTTTCGGTTTTAGCATGGGTGTTTGCAATCGCCGTTTTCTACACAACCTTTTCAAGAATTATGTTAGCAAAAGGCGATTTTTAAACAGATCAAACCTTGGAGGCAATTGCCAAGGCTTGTTCAATATCTGCGATCAAATCATCACCATCTTCTAGCCCCAAAGACATGCGTATAAAGCCGCCAGAAATACCAAGTTCTTCGCGGTCTTCATCACTTAAGCTTTTATGCGTTGTGGTGGCTGGGTGCGTAACCAAGCTTTTTGCATCGCCCAAATTGTTAGACAGCTTAATAATCTGCAATGCGTTTTCAAAAGCAAAAGCCGCTTTTTTGCCGCCATCAATTTCAAAAGCCACAAGGGTAGAGCCGCCACTCATTTGTTTTTGTGCAAGATCAAATTGAGGGTGGCTAGCATGGCCAGGATAAATCATTCTATTGATCGATTTGTGTGCGTCTAAAAAGTCTGCAACACGGCCAGCATTTTCTGTTTGTTGTTTAACGCGCAGTGGCAGGGTCTCTAGTCCCTTTAGCAATACCCATGCATTAAATGGGCTTAGACTTGGGCCAGTATGTCTAAAATAATCAAACAGCGTATCTTTTATCCACTCTTCGTCAGACAAAATAACACCGCCCAAACAGCGCCCTTGGCCATCTATGTGTTTGGTTGCAGAATACACCACAATGTCAGCGCCAAGCGCCATTGGTTTTTGCAAAATAGGTGTCGCAAAAACATTATCAATCACAAGCTTTGCATTATTCTCGTGCGCTAAATCAGCAACAGCTTGAATGTCTACAAGTTCTAAAGATGGATTGGTTGGCGTTTCTAAAAAGAAGACTTTTGTATTTGGTCTTACCGCCGCTTTCCACGCATTTATATCGCGTCCATCAACTAGTGTGCATTCAACACCATAACTTGGCATTAGTTTTTCAACGACCCATCTACAAGAGCCAAACAGGGCCTTAGCTGCAACTATGTGGTCACCTTGTTTAACCTGACAAGCAATAGCATTTGTAACTGCAGCCATGCCAGAGGCGGTAGCACGCGCGGCTTGTGCGCCTTCAAGCGCACACATGCGCTTTTCAAACATATCAACGGTTGGGTTTGCATATCTTGAATACACAAAGCCATCGTCTTCACCATTAAAGCGTGCTTCTGCAGATTCTGCGCTATCATACACAAAACCCTGCGTTAAATAGAGTGCTTCACTTGTCTCTCCAAATTGAGAGCGCGAAACGCCGCCATGCACCAACTGAGTTGCTGGTTTCCAATTATTTGATTTTTTATCACTCATTTTACATCTCCTTTCGCATAAAGAATGCAACAGGCATAAAAAAATCCGGTCGCAAAGTCGCAAACCGGATTAGCCACGACCCTTTTAGCAAATTATTTAAAGTGGCTGCAAGCCGGTCGGCCCAAATCACCACGTGAATAAACAGTGGTTTAAGCCCAAAATGGCTTTTCGTCAATGGCTCTATTGACTATGAGTATAAGAAATAACAATCAACAGCTTGAGTAAGAACCTAAATGACAGCTAGAACAACGGGCATTTTATCAGACAGTTTAATTGAGGCGCTCTTTAATAATGGTGGCTTAAAAAGCGATGCGCCATTGGATAAAGATCAAATTCAACCTGCTAGCTTAGACTTAAGACTGGGCTCAAAAGCCTATAGAGTAAGAGCTTCTTTTTTGCCGGGCGAGGGTAATACGGTTCAATCAAAACTAGACCGCTTTAAGCTGCATGAGTTCGATCTTTCTGAAGGCGCCGTTTTAGAAACTGGCTGTGTTTATATTGTGCCATTACTTGAATCTTTAGATTTGCCAGAAAATATTCAAGCTTCGGCAAATCCTAAAAGTTCTACTGGTCGTTTAGATATTTTTACACGTGTAATATGCGATGGATCACAAGGCTTTGACCAAATAGTATCAGGATATTCTGGTCAGCTTTATTTAGAAATTAGCCCAAGCACATTTCCTGTTGTGGTTAGAAAAGGCTCGCGTCTTGCACAAATCAGATTTCGCCAGGGGCACTCGCTTTTATCTAGCGAAGACCTTTTGGAACTACACGAAAAAGAAACACTTATCGCAACCAATACGCCAAATATTCATAATGCCGGCATTGGCATGTCTATCGATTTAACAGGCGATGAAAATGGCCTAGTGGGCTATAGAGGCAAGCGCCATACAGGTGTTGTAGATGTCGATAAAAAAGGCGCGCTAGAAGTTGTCGATTATTGGGAGCCAATTTACAATCATGGTTCTAACGATATTGTTTTAGACCCAGACGAATTTTATATTTTAGTATCAAGAGAAGCATTGCATGTACCGCCCGCTTATGCGGCCGAAATGGTACCATACGATACTTTGGTGGGCGAATTTAGAGTGCACTATGCTGGCTTCTTTGACCCTGGCTTTGGCCACGCGGCGGCAGGCGGTTTGGGCGCAAAAGGCGTGTTAGAAGTTAGAAGCCACGATGTGCCGTTCATTTTAGAACATGGCCAATTGGTCGGCAGACTTGTTTATGAGCATTTGTTAGAACTACCAAAAAATTTGTACGGGCAAATAGCCACTTCAAATTATCAAGCGCAGGGGCTCAAACTGTCTAAGCACTTTAAATAGCATTGCTTAGCCACACCTAAAGCGTGGGAGTTGAGCGCTTAGTGTTACCATGCGTTGTTTTTTCCCATTTATGCGGCGATACAATAAGCTGAATCATTGCGCGCCAACCTGCAAGTGAAATGAATAACCAATAAATAGGCAGCGCTAATATCCATAAGCGATTAGGCGCAAAGGCTCTGTTCTTTGTAACTGCTAGCGCCAAAAATCCATACGTCAAATAGCCAGCACTCAGAGTAAAAGTGCTGATAGCTAAGGTTACAGTATCGACAATGCCATTTGATGTATTGGTAGCAAATTCGAACATTAAAACAAGAAATGCGATCAAGAAAAACGGGTGAATAATAATTGAAATTACTATGCTGGTTAAAACCATATGCAACAAAAAATAATTTCGAAGATTAAATTTGCCAAGCGAAGCATCATGCGAGCGCATATGCACAAAAAAGGTTTGCATCCAGCCCTTTAGCCATCTTGTTCTTTGGGGCAACCAGTCTGCCAAACCCTCTGGCGCTTCTTCATAGGTTGGCAAAGTTATGGTGCCGCATTTATAGCCCATTCGTGCCAGCCTTATGCCAAGGTCTGCATCTTCGGTCACATTATAAGCGTCCCAGCCACCCGCCAAAACAAGCTTATCTTTTTTAAAGTGCGGTGTTAGGTAGCAAACGCACCAAGCGTGGCTACCTCGTTAAAATGAGGTTGCAATAAAATGGAAAAAACGTATTCTCAACTTATGGGAGAAGTTGGGGCATATCTTGAGCTAAAGCTCGAAACTAAGGACGAAGCTATTAGTGTGGCTGAATTAGGTCTCGCACTAGTTTCTGTCTCCGACATGTATGAAGATTTTGCAATTAAAATGGGCGCGTCTGAATCCGAAACAAAGTTTGAAATACAAGACTTACGAAAAGGCTCTGCAATATTAGAGATGGTTGGCGTAGGCATTGGTTTAATGGATCAAGCCCTTATTATTAAGAGTTTTCACGGCGCAACAAAGCAACAAGTTAAAGCTTGGATAAGCGGTGTTCCCAAGGATACAGCAATTACAGATGCTAAAAGTCAGGCTCTAAAGATTGAAGGTATGGCAAAAGCTGTAGCGGATTCAGAAGATGGAAAATTGTCTTTAGCTTATAAGCGTGAGACTGATAGCGAAACTGAAATCCTAATGATAACAAAGGAAGACGGGCAAAAAATGCTTGAGAATTTCACTGCAGTAAGAGAGCAGATGAAGAAAGTGTCCCCTGCTTCACTTAATTATGATGAGCCTCAAAGAGTTTTGATGCGTTTATATCAACACAATCAAGACCCCGATCCCTCGCAAAAGAAAAGAACTGCACATAAGGCGATTGTTAGAGACATTGATTCAACCCCAAGGCCATTGGGATATATAGACCAAGAAATTGCCTCAGAATTAAGAGAGCTTGTTTCGGAAGTGCCCTATGCTAATACAATATTTGACGTTGATGTTGAACTAGTTAGAGAAAATCAAGCGCTGAAATCTTATAGACTTGTGAAATTACACGGTTACTTTGATGACCCTGATATGCCTCTATTAGAGGCGTAATTCTCTCTCGCCAATAGCTTCCATACACTGAATAAGAAAAGCCGCGCTAAACTTTCCACGCGCTAACTTATTGCGAATATTCACTTCTTTTTCATCCACTCCAATTGCTTGCAGTTTTTCGACTAACTGCGAGTAAGTAACCCCTTTACGCTTTAAT
>JBGCEA010000211.1:0-3751 GCA_045105915.1 Nitratireductor sp. | reverse complement strand
GACTTACTAAATGACCCTGAAGTTGTGGTGATAGATACGCGCAACGATTATGAAGTTTCTATTGGTACTTTTAAGGGCGCGCTTGATCCTAAAACAGTGAACTTTAGAGAGTTCCCCGATTGGGTGAAAAGCCAGGAGGGTTTGCATAATAAGCCCAAGGTTGCCATGTTTTGCACGGGTGGTATTCGCTGCGAAAAAGCATCTTCTTATATGAAGCAAGAGGGCTTTGAAGATGTTTATCATCTTAAGGGCGGCATTTTGAAATATTTAGAAAATGTAGAAGAAGATGAAAGCTTGTGGGAGGGCGAGTGTTTTGTTTTTGATAATCGCGTTTCTGTGGGGCATGGCTTGAAACCTGGCCCATATGATTTGTGCCATGCGTGCCGCCACCCCGTAAGCGAAGAAGATAAAAAGTCTCACAAATATGCGCAGGGTGTTTCTTGTCATAGATGTTATGATGATATGAGCGAAGAAAAGCGTGCAAGATTTGCACAACGCCAAAAGCAAGTAGCGCTCGCAAAAGAGCGTGGCGAAGTACATATTGCGGTTGATCAAGCTGCACTGCGCGAAGCTAAAAAACAAGCTAAGTTAGAACAAATTGCAAAGAGCAAACTTGGCGAAGTAGGGCGCAGTTAAGTTGAGCGCGCAATTGCCCATATTGTATTCTTTTAGAAGGTGCCCTTATGCCATGCGCGCAAGGCTAGCATTGCAAGTAAGTGGGCAAAAAGTAGAACTGCGCGAGATAGTGCTGCGCGATAAGCCTGCTCATATGTTGCAGATTAGCCCGAAGGGCACAGTGCCAGTTTTGCTGTTGCCAAATGGCGATGTAATTGAAGAAAGCCTAGACGTTTTTAATTGGGCGCTTGAGCAAAACGACCCTTATGGATGGCGCGATTATAATGCTCAAACCTTAGAGCACATGGATGCATTGATCGCCCAAAGCGATGGCCCGTTTAAGAGCGCACTTGATCGCTATAAATATGAAAACCGCTACGACAACGTTGTGTCTTTAGAACAGCGTGATTTAGCCATTCCATTTTTAGAGCAGTTAAATGAAATGCTTGAGGGTGGAGACTTTTTGTTTGGCGATAAATTTTCGATAGCAGATGGCGCTATTTTGCCTTTCATTCGCCAATTTGCGCATGTGGACAAAGAATGGTTTTTTAGCCAAAACTGGCAGGCTTTAATTAGCTGGCTTAATGCGTTTTTAAATTCAACACAATTTGCAGATATCATGAACAAATATCCGCAATGGCAAGTAGGCGATGAGCCAACTTATTTTTAAGCTGCTTAGTTAAACAACTCACCCAATTGCATGGCAATGCCAGCATCGCCATCAAGTTTAATCTTGCCCATCATAAACGCAGCGGCGGCATTTTGTTCGCCATTTAACAAGTCTTCCAATACATCTTTATCTAAAGAGATGGTGCAATCGGCTTCTTTATTGTCCATAGAGACACTGCCAGTATGACCATCTACAAAAACACACCCATCATCGGCGCAATCGAATTTGACAGTCGCTTCTAGCAGGGTTCTGCCTCCAACTTTTTCGTCTATAGCTTTTGCTAGCTCTTCGATTGTCATTTGTGTCTCCCAAAGTTTGGACAGTTTGATTGCTGATATTGATTTGATTTTTATATAGTAAAGTTTACATTCAATGCAAAGTGAAAGCACATAAATTTAGGTCTACGGTTGTTGTATGTCAAAGAATGAAAAAATAAACGCTATACGCGAAACCAATGATGAAGCGCGTGCGCTTGCAACACGCTTAATGTGCGAAGCGGTTTATGGATCTATCGCGGTTATTGATCCAGATACTTCTTATCCTGTGGTTAGCCGCATTGCGGTTGGGGTAATGCCCTCACACTCTAAAACAGTGCCAGTTATGCCAATGTTTTTAGCATCAGATTTGTCTGGGCACAGTAAAGCACTAGTGGTGGATCCACGCGCTTCTGTTATGTTTGGTGAACCAAAATACACTGATAAAGGCGTAAAAGGCGATGCGCTTACTTATGCGCGCGTTACCATGATTGGCGATGTTGAAAAAATAACGCGTTCGCATGAAAGCTATGCGGCAAGGCGCGAGTTTTGGTTGCAAAAGCACCCAAAGTCGCAGCTCTATATCGACTTTGGTGATTTTAATTTTTATCAACTTAGCGTTCAAAAAGTGGCGCTGAATGGTGGCTTTGGAAAAGCGTTTGAAATGTCAGGCGAAGATTTGCTTTTAAGTTAAACTGGCAGCATATCTTTTAATCGCAAGAGCGCAATTTTTTCTACCTGTTTACAAGCTGTCTCAAACTCTTCTTCGCGAGTATTGTTGATACGCGCTTTAAAGGCTTTTAAGATTTGGTTTTTGTTTAGCCCTTTAACAGCAATGATAAATGGAAAACCAAACTTATCGACATAGTCTGTGTTTAAACTTGTAAACGTTTTGCGCTCTTTATCTGTTAGCTGATCAAGGCCAGCAGAAGCTTGTTCATTTGTAGAATCTTTGGTTAGGCGTTTAGCTGTTGCAAGTTTGCCAGCTAAATCTGGGTGCGCAGTTAAAACACCAAGGCGCTCTTTTTGTGTTGCTGATCTAAATATACGGCACAACAAATTATGCACGCCAATGGCGCTGTCGGTTGAGGGGGCGCGTTCTAGCTTTAAAGCGCGTTTTGCAACCCATGAAGAGTGTTCAAATACGCCGCCATAATTTTCTACAAAAGCTTTTTCGCTCATTAGGCTAGGGCGCTCATGGCGCTTTAAAGGCAAGTCTTCATATGGATAATTCTTGTGCCAATGTTCTGCAATTTCTATGCGCTTTGCAAACCAAACTTTCTTATGAGATTTTACATATTCCATGAGGCGTTTAAGCGCTGCAATGCGGCCAGGGCGTCCAATTAGTCTGCAATGCAAACCAATATTCATCATTTTTGGTTCGCCCTTTTTGCCTTCTTCATAAAGGGTGTCAAAGGTGTCTTTTAGATATTGGAAAAATGCTTCGCCATGATCAAAACCCGCTTGAATTGAAAAGCGCATGTCATTTGCATCTAATGTGTAGGGAATAACAAGAAGCGGTTTTAGCTTAGAAGTTTTGCTTTCAGTTATTGGCATATGCGCATCGTACCAATAGGGCAGATCGTCTGCGTAACTGTCTGAGCAATATTTGAAACCGCCTTCGCGTGCAATCAGATCGACTGTGTTCATTGAGCAGCGCCCAGTGTACCAACCTGTTGGGCGGCTACCAACCACTTGCTCATGCAAAGCAATGGCTTTGTTCATATCGCTTTGTTCTGCAGTTTTTTTGGCGTCTTTATATTCAACCCATTTGAGGCCATGCGATGCGATTTCCCAATCGGCATCTTGCATGGCTGCAACTTGGCTAGGTGCACGCGCTAGCGCTGTTGCCACGCCATAAACTGTTGCTGGAATTTTTAAGTCGCTGAACAATGCATGTAATCTCCAAAAGCCAGATCTTGCGCCATATTCATATATGGTTTCCATGTTCCAGTGGCGCTGTCCTGCCCAAGGTTGCGCGCCCGTTATTTCTGATAGGAAGGCCTCTGATGCCTTATCACCATGCAATATATTGTTCTCGCTACCTTCTTCGTAATTAATCACGAATTGTACTGCGATATGTGCGCCTTTAGGCCATTTTACTTTTTTGCCAGCATTATGAAGATTGCGAGCATCGCCAGTAAAATCTCTTGGATAGTGTGTCATATATTGAAAATTTCTGCGTTGAAGCTTGGTGAGGCGCTTAGCGAAG
>JBGCEA010000210.1:0-5279 GCA_045105915.1 Nitratireductor sp. | reverse complement strand
TGAAAAAGTGATTGGCTATCCTGCCCAACCATTTAAAGAATGGGTACGTATGAACATGATGCTAAAATCAATGTCTAAGAACAAGACAGCAAAAAATAAGAAAGATTAGTTTCTAATGAGCGATTCAAACACACTTGGCCGCATTGAAGTAAAAGAACTGTTTAAGTTGCTACCGCATCGTTATCCCTTTCTTTTAATTGATAAAATTATTGATGTTAAAGACGATACAACAGCGATTGGCATCAAAAATGTAACAGTAAATGAGCCTCATTTCACAGGGCATTTTCCTGGCGAACCAATTATGCCTGGTGTCTTAATTGTTGAAGCAATGGCACAAACTGCTGGTGCGATATGCGCGAAGTTTAATGGCGCAGAAGACCAAAAATTGGTTTATTTCATGACCATCGATGATGCGCGTTTTAGACAGCCGGTAGTGCCAGGTGATGTTTTAGAAATTCACGTCAATAAAACCAAGCAGCGCGGCAACATATTCAAATATGATTGCGTTGCTATGGTCGATGGCAAAAAAGTTGCAGAAGCCAAAATTGGCGCGATGATGGTAGAACCTGAGAGTGATGCATAATCATGAGTAATTCTATTCATCCATCAGCTGTAATAGAAGACGGCGCACAAATTGGTGACAATGTTAAAATTGGCCCTTTTAGTCATGTTGGACCAAATGTGGTGCTTAAAGACGGTGTAGAGCTGCTATCGCACGCTGTAGTTGTTGGGCACACAACGGTTGGCGCTAAAACACGCATTTTCTCATTTGCCTCTATTGGGCACGAGCCTCAAGATTTGAAATATAAAGGCGAAAAAACCACGCTTGAAATTGGTGAGAATTGTATGATCAGAGAAGGGGTGACAATGAACCCTGGAACAGCTGGCGACAATGGTAAAACCATTATTGGCAATAATGGCGTATTTTTAGCAAATGCGCACGTTGCCCATGATTGTATCATTGGCGATAATGTTATTTTTTCAAATGCCGTAATGGTTGCTGGTCACTGCAAAGTGGGTGATAATGTTATTATGGGCGGGGGTGCTGGCGTGCACCAATTCTGCCGTATTGGTCGCAATGCCTTTGTTGGCGGCATGGCGGGCCTAGAAAACGATGTGATTCCATATGGCATAGCGCTTGGCAATAGAGCCTATCTGGGTGGTTTAAACTTGGTTGGCATGAAACGCGCTGGCATAGAGCGCGATAGCATTCACCAAATGAGAGCGGCCTTTAAACATGTTTTTTCATCAGATTTTACGGTGGCAGAAGCTGTCCAAAATATTGATGCAGACTTAATGAGCGATGAAAATGTTGCGCATATGATTGAATTTATCAAAGCAAGCGCAGACCGCTCGCTATGTACACCGCGCTCAAAGGACGACCTTGGCTAAGCCTAAAAACCAAAAGCAAATTGAAGTAGCAAATAAGCAAGACAGTTCTGCTTCTTCGCGTATTGCTATTATTGCTGGCAATGGTGTTTTGCCAATTTATATCCGTGATGAATTGATTTCACAAAATCTCAATCCGCTTTTAATTGGTGTGCATAACGAGATTTCTAATAAGCTGGTTAAGAAGGCCGATGCCGTTTTAACATTTGGTCAAGTTGGAAAGTTGTTCGAAATTTTATCAGCTAATAGCGTTGATAGAGTAATTTTTGCAGGTGGCATTACAAAAAGGCCAGACTATAAAAACCTCAAACTAGACATGCTCACAATCAAAGAACTGCCTAAGCTTTTGAAGATTGTTTTGGGTGGCGATAATTCGGTTTTGACCAAAATCTCTAAATATTTTGAAACAAGAAATATTGACGTTGTTGGATCGCACGAAATAGTGCCACGCTTGATTGCTAATCAAGGCGTTATTGCTGGTAAGTTCTCAAAACGCAGCGCCATGGCTAATGTTCAATTAGCAGTTGAAAGTGCAAAAACCATAGGCGGTTTAGACATCGGGCAAGCAAGTGTTGCAGAAGATGGCCGTGTAATCGCTCTAGAAGCCGTTGAAGGCACAGATGCAATGCTAGCGCGTGTTGCTAAGCTAAGGCGCGATGGGCGCTTGCACGCCACGCCTAAAATAGCAGTTCTAGCTAAAATGTTAAAGCCAGAACAAGACATGCGTGCAGATTTGCCAGCTATTGGCCCAAAGACTGTAGAAAACGTTCATAAAGCTGGCCTAAAAGGCATTGTGGTAGAAGCTGGCAAAGCGCTTATTTTAGATAGAAATGCTACAGTAAAAAAAGCAGCAGAACTTGGTATTTTCATTTATGGTTTTGACTATGAAACGCAATCTAAAAAACTAGGTGATGCGTAATATGGCAAAACAATCCACCAAACAAAACTCTTCGAGCTTCACCAAAACACATAATGTGTACTTTGTGATTGGTGAAGTCTCTGGCGATACTTTAGGGGTTGAGCTGCTAGATGGTTTTAAAGCGTGCGGTGCAAACGTAAATCCTATGGGGCTTGGCGGCACAAAAATGCAAGCACGCGGCTTAAATTCTACGATAGATGTTAGCGATATTGCAGTTATGGGGCTAGCGAACGTTGTGGCAAAGCTGCCAAAGCTCTTAAAATTAGCGCGCAAAGTAGCAGATGACATAGTAGCAAAAGAGCCAGATGTTATTGTCTTGATCGATAGTCCTGAATTTGCAAAGCAAATTGCAAAACGCGTTAAAAAGAAACTGCCAAATACGCCAATCATCAAATATGTATGTCCAAGTGTTTGGGCATGGCGTGAGCATCGTGCAAAAAAGATGACCGCTTATATAGATCATATACTTGCAATTTTGCCATTTGAGCCAGAGCTTCTAAAAAAACTAGAAGGCCCAAGTGCAACTTATGTTGGTCATCCATTGGCGCGTCTTGCTGGCAAGGTGAAGGCAAGTTCTAAGAAAAAACCAAATACCAAGCCTAACGTGCTGTTAATGCCAGGTTCGCGCCAAGGCGAATTAGCCAGAATGTTTCCAGTCTTAAAACAAACTGTCGAACTACTTGAAGAGCGCGGCAATGATTTGAATTATATTATTCCTGCAGTGTCGCATTTAAAAGAAAATATTGAGCAAGAAATTGCAACTCGGCCTCATAGCATTTCAAAACGCGTTAAAATTATTGAGGGTGAAAAAGCAAAACTCAAAGCGTTTGAAAAAGCAGATCTTGCCATTGCAACATCGGGCACTGCAATTTTAGAGCTCGCAATGCATATGATCCCATGCATCTCGATCTACAAATTAGACAAAGCACTAAACGCCATTCGCTTTATTATTAAAGCATGGACAGCGGCACTGCCAAACTTAATTGCAGATAAAATTATTGTGCCAGAGCGCATAAATGAATATGCGCATCCGCAATATATTGCGCGCCTTGCTGAAGGCTTGCTTGTAGAAGGGCATGAAAGAAATGCTCAATTAAAAGGGTTTGAACTGGTACATAAAAACATGAGCCAAAAACAAGACCCAGCAAGCATTGCTGCAAAAGCAATCTTAAAATTCTTATAAAAAAGGCTTTATCTATAATAAGATAAAGCCTTTTCTTGATCTATTTTAGTAAGTTAAGCGTTTAAACTATCGCTTGTCTTCTGCAACATAGTCGCGGCTAGTTGCGCCTTTATAAAGCTGACGAGGACGACCAATTTTTTGTTTTGGATCTTCAATCATTTCTTTCCACTGTGCAATCCAGCCAACAGTACGCGCTAATGTAAACAGCACTGTAAACATAGTGGTTGGGAAGCCAAGCGCACGAAGTGTAATGCCTGAGTAAAAATCAATATTTGGATATAGTTTTTTCTCAACAAAGTAAGGATCTGTCAAAGCGATTTTTTCTAGTTCCATAGCAACTTGTAAAAGCGGATCATCTTTCATGTCCAACTCTGCAAGAACTTCATGCGTTGTTTGTTGCATGATACGAGCGCGTGGATCGTAGTTTTTATAAACACGGTGACCAAAGCCCATCAGTCTAAATGGATCGCTCTTATCTTTTGCACGTGCAATATATTCAGGAATTTTATCAACAGTGCCAATTTCTTCTAGCATGTTTAGCGCTGCCTCATTGGCGCCGCCATGCGCGGGGCCCCAAAGGCATGCAATACCAGCAGCAATACAAGCAAACGGATTAGCACCAGAAGAACCAGCCAAACGCACAGTGGAAGTAGAGGCGTTTTGTTCGTGATCTGCGTGCAAGATAAAGATTTTATCCATAGCGCGCGCAAGAACAGGGTTTACCTTATATTCTTCTGCAGGCACTGAGAAACACATTTTCAAGAAATTAGATGCGTAATCTAGATTGTTGTCAGGATAAACAAATGGCTGACCAACATGGTATTTATAAGCCATAGCAGCAAGTGTTGGCATTTTTGCAATCATACGAAGCGATGCAACCATACGCTGATTTTCATCTGAAATATCAGTTGAATCGTGATAAAATGCAGACAAAGCACCCACAACACCACACATGATAGCCATAGGGTGCGCGTCTCTTCTAAAGCCAGCAAACAAACGCTGCATTTGGTCATGCACCATAGTGTGATAAGTTACTCTATGGCGAAAATCGTCGCTCTCTGCTTTTGTTGGCAACTCGCCATAAAGCAAAAGATAACATGTTTCTAGAAAATCACCTTTTTCGGCCAATTGCTCAATAGGGTAGCCACGGTGCAACAACACACCTTCATTACCATCGATATAAGTAATGTCGCTCTCGCATGATGCTGTAGAGGTGAAACCAGGGTCAAATGTGAAATGACCAGTTGAGCCATATAGCTTGCTGATATCAATTACATCTGGGCCAACTGATGGAGAATATATAGGGAAATCATAGCTCTTATCGCCAACCGTTAGCGTTGCTTTTTTTTCTGTCATATTATTTTCCCTTCAATTAGAAATTTACAAAAAACAATTTCTTGGCTTGTTTTAAAGAAGCCAATATTTGCCTAAAATACATTAGATTTTATATGCGATTAATTCGCACGCAATGAATGCTGTGTGTTTAAACAAGCTTGGGTGTTTCCTAAACGATTTGCCGCAATTACTCAAGTTAGACTAAGGTAATGTGCAAATTTAATCGTATGGAACAAATTTATGCTTTGTTTATACACAGTTAAGCACTTAAACCTGATCTTCAAGACGTGCTATTGCTTCACTTTGTGCAAGTGCTGCTAAAACATCAAAAACGCCTGGTGCATTGGTGCGCCCACAAAGCGCAGAGCGCATTGGCTGCGCAATTTTGCCAAGTTTCAAGTCTTCTTGTTCTGCAACTTGTCTTACACATGCATCAATACTGTCATGATCCCA
>JBGCEA010000209.1:0-7442 GCA_045105915.1 Nitratireductor sp. | reverse complement strand
ATTGCTCCAAGACGATACAGCTTTACACCGCCAGCGGTAGAATAACACCCAGCCCCAAAGAACAAGACAAACACTAATAGAAGTGGTGATAAGAGAGAAAACACGCCAGGACGCGATTCAAGACCTGATGTAGTCACGAGTGACGCTGCATTAAACAGCGATTCACTGAGTGTCATCATAACATTTCCATTAACGCCAGAGACACGTGACAAAGTAGAAAAGAAAACGAGTGTTAAAACGAATATAAGACCAATTACAACATAACTTTCGCGGTGCTTTTGTAAGCGTACTTTATCGAAGGACAATATTGCCTTGATCCAAAAAATACTTGTGCCGCCTATAATTAAGATCAGCGCAAAAATTATCATCGAAACACTACCAAGCTCATCCACAGCGCCAATGCCCTTTGGCATATAACCACCAGTTGAGATTGCCGTGCTTGCGAGTGTTAAAGATTGTAGTGGTGTTAGCCCGCTCAGTAAAAAAAGCACAAATGCCAACACGCTCAAGCCACCATAAATTTGCAATATCTCTCTCATAAAGCGATTGATTGAAGAAACGCCCTCGCTCGTTTTATCCGCAACGCCCGTATAGCGAAGTGGCAAACCGCCAATACCCATGCTCCCCAAAAACAATGCAAAGGTAACAAGCGTTGTAAAACCGCCGAGCCATTGTATTTGCATGCGCAGCCATAAAGCAGAATTGGATAAGTTTTCTGCCCCCAACACGCCCTCTGCTGCAGTGGTAGTAAATGCAGAAATAGTTTCAAATAGCGCTTCGCCATATGAAAGTGCAAAAATATCTGCGACAGGAATTGCAAATAAAGCTGGAAAGAGCAGCCAAACACAAACGACAAAATATAGACTGCTTGTTCTTGATAGATCATGTGCGCGACCTCGCACACTCATCAAAATAGATATGAAAACGAAACTGCCCAAAAGCGCATAGATTGTAAGTTTTAAAACTTCAACAAATTCGCCGCCTGCCAAGCCGTGTAACACAGGCAAGAGCAAGGAAACTGACATGATAGACCCAAGCAGCGCTATATAATGAAGAACCGCAATCATTTTGCACCTTCAATAGGTTTAAAAGAACTCAATGCTAACCCTAAACATCTGCTCAACCAATTGCACTCTTTCAGAAAGAGCCAACATAATAATACGGTCTTTTGGCTTGATCACAGTATCGCCTGTTGGACGTGTGAAAACACCATTATGAATGACAGCGCCAATTCTAACGCCAGTTGGCAGTTCAAGCTTGCTAAGCGGCTTACCAACCAATGGCGATGTATCAAGCGCTTCTGCTTCAATCACCTCAGCAGAACCATCATGCAGAGAATAAACGCCTCTAATGCGGCCTCGCCTCACATGTTGTAAAACTCTAGAAATAGTTACAGATCTTGGGTTGATAAAATCGTCGATGCCAAGCGAATTGGTAAATCCGTGATAGCCTGAATTATTTAAGAGCGATAAGTTTGAGTTACAGCCCAATTTTTTAGCAAGTACACATGAAAGAATATTCACCTGATCATCATTAGTAATGGATACCATGAGATCTGCATTTTGAACGCCAGCTTCGATCAAAATATGTTCATCTAATGCAGAGCCATGTAAAATAACACAGCGATCTAATTCATCAGACATAGAAATTGCAACATCGCGCGATTGCTCAATAATTTTAACACGCGCATTTGGAATTAGTTCTTCTATTCGGCTTGCAAGATAAACACCAATATTACCGCCACCTGCTATAATAATGCGGCTTGCCTCTGGCTTTTCTTTGCCAAAAATACCAAGCGTTCTGCGCACCTGATCGCGTTCTGTTACCACATAGGCAACATCGCCCTGCAATACATGATCGCTAGAGCGCGGCGCTAACATTTGGCCATTTCTTAAAATACCAACAACAGTGGCATTCAAATCAGGAAACAACTCACTAAGCTGCGATAAAGGTGTATCAATTACAGGGCAATCTTCATCGCAATCAATTGCCAGCATATGCACGCGGTCTTCAGCAAATGGAACAATATCTCTAGCACCCGGCATTAAGATGCGGCGCAAAATAACTTCGCCCACTTCAACTTCAGGTGAGATAATAACATCAATTGGCATATGTTCATGAGCGAACAAATTTTGCCAATGTGATTTACGATAACTTTGCGAACGAATCCGCGCAATTTTTGTAGGCACCGAAAACAATGAATGCGCCACTTGGCAAGCAACCATGTTCACTTCGTCATGCAAAGTTACAGCAATGATCATATCTGCTTGATCTGCGCCAGCGGCCGCTAGCGTATCAGGGTGAGAACCGTGCCCATGATAGCCCCTCACATCAAGCTTATCTTGAATGTTTTGAACCAACTCAGCCGAACTATCGATTACAGATACATCATTACCTTCAGAAGATAAGCGTTCTGCAATACCGTATCCAACTTGTCCTGCACCACAAATGATAATTTTCATTGAAGCAACTCAGCCCTTTAATAGATTACAGCTAGCCAGCTGTTTGTGTTTCTACGCTGGTATCATCTTCTGGCTTCTTTTCAAAGAGGCCAAGTGATTTCAATTTACGATGAAGTGCAGAGCGCTCCATTCCCACAAATGAAGCCGTTTTTGACACATTGCCTCCAAAACGCGCGAGTTGCGCTGCTAAATATTCGCGCTCAAAGGCTTCTCGTGCCTCTTTTAATGCGAGCGATAACAAATGTTCCGAGCCAGAACCTTCAACACTTGGCAGCATTTCACCAATTTCATTGGGAAGCATATCAGCAGTGATTACGCCGCCCTCTTCGACACGTGATAAAATCATCAAACGTTCAATATTGTTGCGCAATTGTCGAATATTGCCTGGCCAATCATGCGCCTGCAATACAGCCATAGCATCATCACCAATCGTACATTTTTTAATACCAGACTGAACTGCGATCTGGTTCATAAAGGCCGCTACCAATTGTGGTACATCTTCGCGTCGCTCAGACAATGGCGGCACACGCAATGGCACAACAGAAAGCCTATGCAACAAATCTTCTCTAAAAGCGCCCTCGCTTACTAAATTTTCTAAATTACGAGCCGTAGAAGAGAGCACTCGCACATCTACCTTAACGCGCGTATTGCCCCCAACGCGTTCAAATTGCTGTTCTACTAAAACACGCAAAATTTTATTCTGCGTTTCTTTTGGCATATCAGCCACTTCATCAATGTATAAAGTGCCGCCATGCGCTTCTTCTAGCGCGCCAACTTTAGAGCCATTCTTGCTTGAGCTTAGCGCTCCAGCTTCTGTACCAAAGAGTTCTACTTCCATGCGCTCTGGTGTTATTTGCGCAGCATTTAATACAACAAAAGGCCCATTGCTTCTATTAGATTGCAAGTGAATGGTGCGCGCGACGAGCTCTTTACCAGAGCCCGAAGCACCCACAACCATAATACGGCTATTGGTTGGAGCAATCTTGTCTATGGTTTGTTTGAGTTGAGACATGGCCAGTGAAGAACCAATAAGCTCTGGCATATCAGAGCTTTTCTTTTGTAACTCAACAACTTGCTTTTTAAGCTTCATTGTTTCAAGTGCACGCTCTGCTACCAATAAAAGCCTATCAACTTTAAAAGGCTTTTCGATATAATCATAAGCACCATTTTGTATGGCAGAAACCGCCGTTTCAATATTACCATGGCCTGATATCATAACCACTGGCAGTTCTGGGTGAGACTTCTTAATTTCTTCAAGAAGTTCTAGGCCATCCAGTTTCGAGCCCTGTAACCAAATATCCAAGAACACCATATTAGGTTTGCGTTCGGAAATAGTTGCAAGTGCGCTTTCACTATCACCAGCCATTCTGGTTTGATAGCCCTCATCTTCCAAAATGCCACAAACGAGCTCACGAATATCCTGCTCATCATCAATGACTAAAATATCTGCCATTAGTCGTTTGCTCCTACTGATTTTTCTTTATGAGAAGTTTTCTTAAGTTCACCTTTTGGCGAATCTGTGTTTTTTGCTTTAGGTAATTTCAATCGCATCATCGCGCCATTTCCACCCTTGCTAACCTCTGGCGCATCCATAAGTTCAATTGTGCCACCGTGGTCTTCTAAAATCTTACGAACAATGGCAAGGCCAAGCCCCGTGCCCTTTGCTCGTGTTGTCATATAAGGCTCTAAAAGTTGCTGTCGGTTTTCAACAGGCAACCCCTTACCATTATCAATCACATCAATTGTGACATCTTCATCATTTGAATAAATATTAATCGCAATCACACCTTTGCGATCAGCCCCTGCTTCTTTTGCGCCTTCAATGGCCTCTACTGCATTTTTTATAATGTTGATGAAGGCTTGTGAAAGTAAACGCGCATCAAAGATGATGGTATGATCTTTATTGCCAACATCTAGCTTAAATTCGGTGGCTGGGTTTGCAACGCGCTGCGTAAACATAGCTTCTTGAAGCGTTGTGGTTACATTGCCATACACCATTTCTGGTTTTGGCATTCTGGCAAAAGAAGAAAACTCATCAACCATGCGCCCAATATCGCCCACTTGTCGAATAATCGTGTCAGTACACTGATCAAACACTTCACGATCTTCTGTCACATATTTGCTATAGCGCTTTTTTATTCTCTCAGCGGATAATTGAATTGGTGTGAGTGGATTTTTAATTTCATGTGCAATGCGCCGCGCTACATCAGACCAAGCCGTACTTCTTTGCGCGGCAACCAAATCGGTAATGTCATCAATGGTGATCACAAAAGAATCATCAGATGCACTATCGGTTTCTTGGGTCACTTGAACATTTAAACTGCGTGATTGTCCATTTAAATTAAAGCTCACCTGTTCTCTATATTCAGCGCGACCAGAGGCCTTAGCTGCTTCAAAGACAGTGCCCAATTCTTCGTGTATTTTATGAAAACGATTACCTTGTGTTGCAGCTTTTCCAAATATATTTTGCGCTGTTCTATTGGCTATTTGTACTTTGCCAGTTTTATCAACACCAATAACACTAGCAGAAACGCCAGATAAAACAGCCTGCGTAAAGCGTGCTCTTCTATCTATATTATCTTTTGCCTCAACCAGTTCTGTACGCTGCTCATTTAAGTCAGATATCATGACATTAAACGTATCGCTCAAATTCTTAAAATCGCCCTCAGTGTGCGTGGTTTGAACTTCAACGTCTAAATTACCAGAAGAAACTTCATCTGCCGCCGTGATCAATCTGCGAATAGGCCTTACAAATCTATCTGCAACACTAATGCCCATATAAATGGCGCTAAGCAAAATCATAAGCGAAATGCCAAGATACAAAACAGCGAATGTTAATTGAAATGTTAGCCTGTTTTGTGAGAGTTCATCATATTCATCAGTATTTTGCTCCATCAAAACGAGCGATTGCAAAACATCATTTCTAAGTGTTCGAATTGTATAAAGATATGCGTCTGGAATTTCTTTCATTTTTAACAGCGCGCCAACTAAATTAGATTTACCACGCGGAATAAAAACCAATTCGCCTTTAGCGGCAGTTTCCAATGAACCCTCTGGCGTTTGCGGCAATGCAAGTTCGCCTTTAGACAGATCAGTCTGCATGATTATTGAGCCATCTTCACGAATGAGAGATGCCGCTAACATGCCTCGCCCTCTTGTTTGGCCTGCCATGCCGCGCTCAAAACTAGAACGGTCTAAGCTGTAAACACGTCTCGCGCTGTCTAAATCATTTGCCATCGATATCGTGGCATTTACGTGCACTCGTGCGCTCTCATCGACATAGGCTCTTGCTACACTCACCGAACTATCAACAATGGCTCTGGTGCGTTGTTCAAACCACCTATCAAGGCCCAAGTCTAAGCTGACACCTGCAATAATTGCGACCAAAATAGCCGGAATAGCCGCAACCAAAGCAAAAAGCCCCACAATACGAATGTGAAGCCTTGCAGCAGCTCTTCCATTTTGGCGGGCTTTTATAAGCTTTCTAACCTCAACACCAATCAAGATAACCAGCATAAAAGCTAAAAGCGTATTTATGATGAGCGATGTTCGAACAATTGTCTCATTGGGTTCAATTGGCGTTAAGCCAAATAGAATGAGAAAGGTAATACTGCCAGAAACTAGCAGAGCTATAACGGTTAAAAACCCTAGAAAACGACTGGCTGTATTTCTTTCAATCTGCACTTCATTGGCCAAAGCATTGGTAGCAACACCATTTTGAGCAAATTTATTCAAACCAGAAAGTTCTCCAGCTTGCTCTAAACTATCCAATGCTATGTCTTGTTGCGTTGCCAAAAACAGAAACCATTCGTCAAATTATCAGATGCATTTGAGTGCACAGCAAAACGACTCATTTTGCCTGTTGCAATAACGCAACAACATTGTGGCAAAAATGAAACACAAGGTCAATCTAGCCAACTAAAATAGACAAACAGTTATAATGCAATTTATTTCACTAATAATGCGAACGCATAACCTGAATTTCTAGATCTTTAATTTTCTTGCGAAGGGTGTTTCTATTTAGCCCTAGCAAGTCTGCCGCTTTAATTTGGTTGCCTCTCGTATAGGCGAGTGCAGCTGTGATGAGTGGCTTTTCAACTTGTTTTAAGACACGTTGATAAAGACCAGGTGGCGGCGAAGTTTTGTCAAAGCCGCCCAGATAATCATTCAGCCAATGTTCAGTTGCCAGTGCAATATCTGCCACAACCTCACCGTGAATGGCAAAATCAGAAGTGGTTGATTTAACTGAATCAAGTTCGCTAGAAATAATATCAGCTGAAATCACTTCTTGCGGATATAAAGCCACCAAACGTCTAATCAGGTTTTCAAGTTCGCGCACATTACCAGGCCATGCATATTTGCGCATGACTGCAAGTCCCATAGGCTCAATCGTTTTATCGCCCAAACCCTCATTGGCATTAATCGCTAAGAAATGCGCAACCAAATCTTGTATATCTTCTGCGCGCTCGCGAAGCGGCGGCAAACGCAATGGGACAACATTTAACCTAAAATACAAATCTTCTCGAAAGAGACCCTTATTGATAAGTAGGCGTAAATCTTTGTTCGTTGCAGCTACTATTCTAACATCTGTTTTTATTGGGGTTCGCCCACCAACCGATGTATATTCACCTTGTTGTAAAACTCTCAACAAACGCGTTTGCGCATCCATTGGCATATCGCCAATTTCATCTAAAAAAAGCGTACCGCCTTCTGCTTGTTCAAACCTACCAGCAGACTTGGTGGTTGCGCCAGTAAACGCCCCTTTTTCATGACCAAACAAATCAGATTCTATCAAGTCTTTTGGAATAGCCGCCATGTTGATGGCAACAAAGGGCCCCGTTTTGCGCTTGCCATATTCGTGCAATGCGCTGGCTACCAATTCTTTACCCGTTCCAGATTCGCCGGTAATCATAAGCGTTAAATCAGTTTGCATTAAGCGAGCAAGAACGCGATATATTTCTTGCATAGCGCTAGAGCGCC
>JBGCEA010000208.1:0-18510 GCA_045105915.1 Nitratireductor sp. | reverse complement strand
TTTTTTGCGAAGTTTAAATGCATTTTCATTGTCTTCAGCCAAAGCTTCTGGCGTTAGCAATGCTTCTAAACCGCCTTGCGCATTTAACTCTTCAATAGAGGCGTAACCAGCAATCTCTAGCAGTTTTGTATTTGCAAAAAGCGTTTCATCTTCTTTGTAAATGAGAATGGCAGAATTAAAATCTTCTTCGCTTTGCGGGGTCTTTGTATCGACATCATCGAGCGAGAAGTTTTTCTTTTCATCTTTTAGTCTGTCTTTTTGCAAACGGTCTTTTATTTCTGCAAAGGCTGAGCGCTCTTTTGCTGTTAAATTACCCTCATTTTCTGTGTTGTCTATAACGTTGCTATTTCTCTCTTCAACATGAGAGCGAATAGGCACAACATTTAACTGCGTAACATTAGAAACTGTTTCTTCTTTAGAAAACATCCCAACAGCTTCGTCTTCTTCTATAGCGCTGTTTATTTGCTCGCCTAAATTATGTTCGCCTTTATCAGTGCCCTTATCGTCATGATCTAAATATGCAGCGTCTTCGTCAGAAGGCCATTGCCCAGCAAGTCTACCAGGAATTGGAGTTTGAGAAGTGGTTTCAAGAAGAGCTTGTTCGTTTTTCAGCTTTATTTCTTGTTCACGTTCCACATAAAGCGTATCTAAATTCAGCCCCATTGCATCAGGGTCTACTATCGCATCGGCATCTCTTATAATGCCAAAGCCTCTAAAGCCATCAAAAGTACGGTTTTTTGTAAAGGTTGGAAGCGCCGCAAGATCGATAGGAAATAGCAGATCAGAATTTTCTACAGGCCATAATATACTAACGCCAGACCAAGTATCAGCTTTGCTCAAATGCTCATTTATAATGTTATTCTCATCTAGCTTATAAAGAGCAGCAACCTCTTGCCAGCTTTTGCCAACGACATTTGCAGATTTCGTGCCAACGGCGTTGGCAAATTCAGGCGATATATCTTTAAAAATTTTATCTTGGCCAATAGTAAAGCTAAAGCGAATTGGCGCATCAATCTCTGCAATTGGGGTTGTGTCTTGTGGTTCTTTTAGTTCTTCATTATTTGCCAATACTGGGTCACTAGAAACATCATTTTCTGGCGCATTAAAATACCAACGATCAACGATAGAAGTAGAGTTGATACTTTCATCTACACTACTCTCATTTATTTGGCTGTCATCTTCTGCGTTATCGTCTTTTGAGCTTGGCTCAGAAGCTTGAGAATTGGTATCAAGCATTTCGTCTTCGATAATGTCTTCTTCATTCGCCACATTCCAAGGTGGCGTATTCTCAGAAAGATCATCGCTCACAACTTCAATTGTTTCACTGGTTTGGCTTGGCGCTGAAATAGAAGCAGATTCTAGTGCTTCAACTTCTTGTGGCTCTTGAACCACTTCATCAATCTCAGCCAGCACAATTAAATAGCGACTAGGCGCATCTTTAATCTTACCAATACCTGCAGCTATGTGTTTAGAAGCACCACGCTCAATAGGGCGCTTAATCATGCGATCATCTTCATTAGATGTCTCTTTGACTAAATCTTGCAACACTTTTGGATAAACATCCATATCGTCAAATTTTGAAGAAGAAGCGATGGTTAAACCAAACTCATCTACAATCGCTGCAGCATCTGCAAAGCCTTCAAGGCAATCAACAGCAGCGCCAGCTAAAGTATGTTCTGGCATGCTCTTTTGTGTTGCGTCTTGGTTAAACACCAAAAGCAAAACATCTTGGCCATTTGGCAGTTTCTTTTGGCAAAGCTCACCCTTCATCATTTTAGAGGTTAGACCCTTTAAAACGCGAAAGCCTCTAAGCATAGGCTCATCATTGGTGAGTTGCGAAGCTGCATTTTTGATTTGAGAAACCAGTTCATGCTCGCTAGATAATTCTACATCTAGTAAATCACCAACATGAACGCCGCCAAGCAATTGAGTGCCTGCTGCATTTGCCCAAAGTACACTTTTTAACTGCACATCAAATAAAATGGCAGCTTGATCGCTAATTACTCTGCGTCTTAAAAAAGGCAGAACAGTTAAATCTAAAAATGAATAATTCGAACTTTGCATTTGGCCAACTCAATAAACAATAACCGTAATATATGTTCAATAACGGGCACTAACACTGCCCAAAACATTTATTAATTATTCATTAATACTAAAGACAGCCAAACTCGTCTACTTAAACAGTCAATTTGCTTGCGAATTCGCCAAAGACAGTTAATGCCACGCGCTATAATGGGGGCCAGATCTGTTTTGATTTGTGAAAAATGATATTTTTAGCAGATTCATGACAAAATCTTAGAAATGCCACTTGCAAATTAGTGAAATGATACGTATTCCACTCCCACTTAAATAGATTACCTTATAGGTACTGTTTAAAATGTGCGGTTGTAGCTCAGCTGGTTAGAGCGCTGGTTTGTGGTACCAGAGGTCGATGGTTCGAAACCATCCAACCGTACCATTTGAATTTAAAAAAGATCACCCTGTTTATCTGTTTTTTGCGCGTCGGTTTTGCTGGCAGCTTTGTTTGCGTTTTTTGGCTTTGCAGTTTTAACGCTAGGGTTTGCAATACCTTCGCCGGCAACCATGCTAATACTCGCATCTGCAAATTGAACTGCATGCGCATCGCCCATAACAACTTTACTTGCAGAAGTAATAACTTCGCCATTTTGCGAGCGCACAATGGCAAAGCCACGATCTAAAATATTGCTATATTTATAAGATTGCAAAAGACGGCCAGCTTGGACAACGCGTATAGAGGCTTTTTCTTTATTGCTGGTTACAGCTTGGTTTAACCGGCGCGATAAAAACCCAAGTTCTTGATTGCGTTTTGCAACCACTGGCATCAGCAGGTTTGGGTTTAGTCTGCCTTGTACCGCTTGAAAACGAATTTGCTTTTTTTGCGTGGCAGAGGTTAGCCCATTTGCAAGACGCGATGCATATTCATCTAATTGGCGTCTTGGCATGGCAAATAAGGTATCGGGCGTTGGCATGCCGCGCCCAGCAGCTTTCAAGCCATTTCGTGCATTATCAATGCTGCGCGAAATGCCAGAAGAAAGCCGAGCATTTAAACTCTCAACATGCGCTTGCAAATCATTTTTAACTGGCACAGCCATTTCTGCGGCGCCAGTGGGTGTGGGCGCACGCATGTCTGCGGCTAAATCAACTAGCGTCCAATCGGTTTCATGCCCCACGGCAGAAATAACAGGAATTTCACTATCAGCAACAGCGCGCACCAAAGCTTCATCGTTAAAGCCCCATAGATCTTCAATCGAACCGCCACCACGCGCAACAATAATTAAATCAGGTCTAGCAATAGACCCGCCATGCTCAAGCGCATTAAAGCCGCGTACCGCTTGGCTAACCTCTGCTCCGCAAGTTTCGCCTTGCACGCGCGCAGGCCAAACCAAAACATGCAAAGGAAAACGATCGCTTATTCGGTGCAACACATCGCGTATCACTGCGCCAGTTGGCGAGGTAATAACACCAATAACTTTTGGCATATAAGGCAGCAACTGCTTACGCTCTTCACCAAATAACCCTTCTGCGCCTAGTTTCTTTTTGCGCTCTTCTAAAAGCGCCATCAAAGCACCAGCGCCAGCAGGTTCTATATTGTCGATCACAATTTGATATTTTGAAGAACCAGGATAAGTAGTGAGCTTGCCAGAGGCAATAACTTCTAAACCTTCTTCTGGTCGGTGCTTTAGCTTGCCAGCAACACCGCGCCAAACAACAGCTTCAATTCGCGCGCGCTCATCTTTTAGGGCAAAATACATATGCCCAGAAGAATGTGGCCCACGATACCCCGTTATTTCACCGCGCACACGCACATGGCCAAATGTGTCTTCAACCACGCGTTTCAATTTGCCAGAAATTTCAGAAACAGAAACTTCTAGCGCATTGCTTTGTGGTTTTTCTTCGCTTGGTATAAAAGACTCGCTCAATTGTCACTCAATTCAGATTTGCAATTTTCAAACATAACTGATTCTAATTCAATTTATAATCTATCAAATCTTCTATCTTTGAGGGCCTAAAAACTCATCAAAGATTGAATCAACTTCATCATCATATTCATTACGCTCATTTTGCGAAGGTCTTAGCATGTCACCAAATAGGTCTTCTAAGCCACCATTATGGGGTGCGTTATAGTCAGTCAAATCATCTTCATAACTACTTTCATTTTCATTTGGAAATAAAGACTTGTCTAAATCGCGCAAATTATCTGTTTCGCTAATTTGAGGCTCGCCTGTTTTGCCGCTAAGCATTTCACCAAAAATATTGCCAAGGCGTTCATCTCTCGTTTCTTGGCGTGTGTCACGTTTGGTATCTGAGCGCGGTGATTTTTTGCCGCTCAAAAGATCGCCCAAGCCACCACCTAAACTATCGCCCAAGCCACCCGGCAATCCTTTGTTTTTTAAAACCTGTTCTAAAATATCGCCAAGAGGGTTATTGCCAGAAGACCTACCACCCCCTTTCATGCCGTTTTTCATCAGCTCTTCTAAAATACGGCCAAGCGGATTTGCGCCGCCACCAGAAGCGTATTGTGCAGAGGCATTTTGGGTTGGTGTATTGTTTTGCATGTTGTTTGTAAGTGCACCCAAAATAATTGGGGCGAGGGCAGGCAACATTTGTTTTATAAGAGAAACAGACACACCAGTGTTTTTAGAGGCGCTTGCTGCAATATTGCGGCTTAAGTCTTTTGACTTAAATAGATGCCCCAATATTTTATTGCCTTCTAATATGCCCTCATCAGAGCTTACAAGTTCTGGCTCATTTGAATAGCGTTTATGGTTGCCACCAGCCAGCGCTTCCATCAAATCGCCAAAACCTTGTGGTGTTTGTGAATTACGCTTTAATCCGTTTGAAAAAGCAGGCAGCAAAGCCTCAATTGCTTTTTGAGCGTCACTTTGTTCTATCGCGTGCTGACCGGCAAAGTGTTTTGCCAGTGAATTACCGTTATTTGCATTTAATAAATCTAAAAGTGAGCTCATTTGAGTTCCTTGAAATAGTTTGAAGTTTTTTTCATTGCTTAAGGCGCTATTAACTATAACGCCCTATCTTGGATGTATAAATAAAAATATTTGGAATGATTAATTGCACACTTCACAATTATCACAAGCTTATAGTACGCCCAAAAGACACACTGGTAAGATGACAGCTCAGTCTAGACGATCCAGACGTCATGGCTATTTGGTTGTAAATGGTCAAAATGCGGGCTTCCCGTGTATGGTAAAAGACATATCTGATGAGGGTGCCATTGTCAGCATGACAGGTTTATTGGGCATTCCTAAAGAGTTTTATCTATTTATTGAGCCAGATGGCATTAAATATGGCTGTAGCGTTGTAACTACTAAAGGCAATACAATGTCTGTTTCTTTTAACAGCAAAGAAGAAAATCAGCGCTTTAGAGACCACAATAAAAAAGCGCTAGTCTAGCTCACATTTTCAACTTCAATTTTGAAATCTAAAAAGCCATCTCATCATAGATGCGATCAATATTGCCCTGCCATGGGCCATTAAAGAGCAATAGTAATTTTTCTGCCTGCGTTTGCTTAGAAGCGATAACTTCATCAAGCGCTGCTAAAAAGATTCTTTCATCAAAATCTTCACCGTTCAAACGCTGTCTTTTTTCAAGGCCACGGCGCGACAAACTAATAATATGTTTGCCAACTTCTAACAAAGATTTGTTGTTTATCTCCGCGCTTAAAGCTTTTTGCGGAACATCATCACGCAATTGACCCACCATTTCTGGTGTCCAATCTTTCACATAGTCTGTTGTTTCTTGCAAAATTTCATCGTCATATAAAAGACCAACCCATAAGGCTGGTAAGGCGCAAATCTTTTTCCATCTGCCGCCATCTGCACCGCGCATTTCTAAAAAGCGCTTTAAGCGCACATCAGGAAAAACCGTGCTGATATGATTTGTAAAATCGCCCATAGTTGGAATAACGCCTTTTTCTTTGCCAGCAACAAAGTCGCGGAAAGTGATGTGCGTCATATCAATGTATTTATCCTCACGAATAATGAAATACATAGGGCAGTCCATTGCCCAATCTAAATAGCTTTCAAAACCAAACTCAGGTGACAGCATGAAAGGGTGGTACCCTCCACGTTGGTTATCAACGTCTTTCCAAACGCCGCTTCTCCAAGAAAGTTCACCATTTGGTTTGCCATGCGTAAAGGGAGAGTTGGCAAAAAGTGCAGAAGCCAGTGGTTGTAACTTTAGTGAAGTTTGCAACATGGTGCGCATGGTTGCTTCGCTATCAAAGTCCAAATTCACCTGAATTGTGCTGGTGCGATACATCATGTCTTTGCCGCGTGTGCCAACCTTTGGCATATAGCGTGTCATAATATCGTATCGGCTTTTTGGCATTACGGGTGTTTCTTCAATGGTCCACACTGGGCTAGAGCCCGTGCCCAAAAACGAAATGCCTAATTTGTCAGCCACAGCCTTAACTGCCACTAAGTGCTGGTTAGATTCGCGGCAAGTTTGGTGAATATTTTCAAGCGGTGCGCCAGACAATTCAAACTGCCCACCAGGTTCAATCGATATAGCGCCATTGCCATCAGCATTAGCAAGACCAATGATCTTGCCCTCATCCATAATCTTGTCCCAGCCAAGCACTTCTTGCATGCCATTAAGCAAGGCCTCAATGCCACGATCGCCTTCATATGGCACAGGTTTTAGAGATTTTGTACAAAAGCCAAATTTTTCATGCTCAGTACCAATGCGCCAATCGGCTTTTGGTTTGCAGCCCTTAGAAAACCAATCTAGCATTTGGTCACGATTTTCCAATGGAGTGAGATCAACCGTATCGCGTGCCATTTGCTATTTACCTTTAAATTGTTGTGAGTTCACAAATATGACCGCAAGACAAAAGGTTCAAGTAAAAGATTGTCTTTAAAACAATAATTTTACCAATCGCCTTTTGCGGCTTGCAACACAGCTAAAGCCGCAACTGCCGCCGTATCTGCTCTTAATATACGAGGGCCAAGTGCAATAGGCGTTACAAAGTCTTGCTCTAATAGCAATTTTTGCTCTTTTGAAGAAAAACCGCCCTCTGGCCCAATCAACAAAGCGAATTTCTTGCTATCCAAAGTTTTCAAGCATTCGACTGGGTTTTTTTGAGCGGCATTTTCATCGCAAAAGATCAGCGTATAATCGCCATACTTGCCTGTTTTCCAGTTTGAAATGAGCTTTTCTAATTTTATAGGATCATGCACCTGTGGAATAGATAATATTCCGCATTGTTCAGCAGCTTCTACTGCATTCAGCGCAATGCGTTCTTTTTTAATTTTTGAAATTTGCGTGTGATGTGTGAAAACGGGACAAAGTGTGCCTGCGCCCATTTCCACCGCTTTTTGTGCCATATAGTCTAATCGCGCTTGTTTGAGAGGCGCAAATAAATAGACCAAATCATAGGGTGCGGGCTGTTCTCGAGTTTGCTTTACAACTTCTAATTTACAGCTTTTGCGCCCGGTTGGCACAAGCTTGCTCAGCCATTCGCCATCTCGCCCATTAAACAACAAAATGTCTGCACCTTCTTTAAGGCGCAAAACGTTGAGCAAGTAATTGGCGTGGCTTTTATCAGCGTCAATTATTTTATCGATGCCAAGATCAGCTTCAATAAAAATCCGCTGAGTTTTATAATCATATCGTTCCATAAAAATGTGTTCAGCAAACTTTTTGTTATTTGTAAATAATTATATGCAAACTCGTTGGCCCATGTGCGCCCAGTATTATTTTTTGTTCAATATCGCCAGAGCGAGAAGGGCCACTAACAAGGTTTACAGTGCGTGGAAATTTTTGGCCTTTATATTTCACTCTAAGTTTTTTCCAAACATCTTCGTAATGCGCAACAATGTCTCGCTGCCTTAAAAGTACTACGTGATGCGTTGGTAAAAAATTGTTAGAAGTTGGATTATGTTCACCAGACACCAGCGCCAATGTGCCAGTTTCTGCTACGCCATATTCGCAATGCGTCACACAAACGGTGTCTTGCCCATCGCTCACGCCTACCAATATTTCTGTATTCTTTTTGAGCTTTGCAACCAGTGTTGCAACGCGCTTATCATCGCCCATTCTAAATTTTGATGGCAAATCATTCTTTTTAAAATAGGTTTCAATTTCATCGCCGACATTTGCACGTTCACAAACCGTAATCGTACTTTGTATCTCAATAGCTTCTTTTTTAAACTGGTTTATTAAACTCGAATTAGAAGTAGAGGGAACTTTGGGCAGTACGCCAGCTTTTGGCTTTTTTAAACGAGTGCGAGTGTGAGGTACACGCGCTTGAATTTCATCGTCACTCATTTTTAGTGAGAGCTGATTTTTTATCCTGCCAAGTATTGCGTCTCTTGAACTCATATCATCTGCGCTTTTTGTTATACTGTTGCATAAAAGTTTTTTGAACAGGTGTTGGCATTTGCCTGTGTTTTGTCCATTGGCCAGCAAAAGGCAAATAACGCGAGTGGCCTTTGTTTAGGCTAAACATACGCATACCAAAAGAAGCAATTTGTGTTGCACGTCTATATAAAAAAGGCCGCTTGGCAAGATAAGCCCATAGTTTCAAATTTCGTCTTTGAGCTTTAGGCGATAAATGTTTTTCAAATTCGCGCTCACGCCAATTGCGCATCATTTTGGGAAGCGGAATTTTAACGGGGCAAACCTCTTCGCATCGCCCACAAAAGGTTGAAGCATTGGGTAAATGTTTTGCCGTATCGATGCCAACTAAAGCTGGCGTTAAAACAGAGCCCATTGGGCCCGTATACAAAGAGCCATATGCATGCCCCCCCACATTTTGGTATACAGGGCAGTGGTTCATGCAAGCGCCACATCTGATACAGCGCAGCATTTCATGAAACTCTGTGCCCAGCATATTTGAGCGCCCATTGTCTAACAAGATTACATGATATTCTTCAGGGCCATCAGCATCATCGGCTCTCTTTGATCCCGTTGAGAGCGTGTTGTAAACAGACATTTTTTGGCCTGTGGCCGAGCGCGCTAACACGCGCAAAAGCTGGCTCATATCTTCAAGGTTTGGAACGATCTTTTCTATCGAAGCAATTACCACATGCACCCGTGGCAGAACTTGTGTCAAATCGCCATTGCCTTCATTGGTCACAATCACAGAAGTGCCAGTTTCTGCCACCAAAAAATTTGCCCCCGTAATGCCAATATCAGACTTTAAAAACTGTTCTCGCAAAATGGCTCTTGCTTCTAATAGCAAGCTTTCTGGCGTTTGCAGGTCTCTATCAGCTTTTAGTTTTTTATGGTTTTTTAAAAAGGTTTGTCGAACTTGATCCATCGACAAATGAACAGCTGGAGCAATAATATGGCTTGGCGTCTCGCCACGTAATTGAACGATATATTCGCCCAAATCCGTTTCAATTGTTTTGATGCCGCTTTGTTCAAGAAAGTCATTTAATTCGATCTCTTCCGAGATCATAGACTTGCCTTTAGTCACTGTTTTTGCGTTTGTTTTTCGGCAAATATCTACAATATGCCCGCGCGCTTCGCTGGCGGTTTGTGCCCAGTGCACATGGCCACCATTTTCTATAACGTTGTGTTCAAACTCTTCTAAATATAGATCTAAGTTTTCTAAAACATTTTCTTTAATTTCACGCGCGCTGTCTCTAAGCGCTTCAAACTTGGGCGTTTTACTCACAGCCTTTGCACGCTTTAAGGTCAAGCCACCTCTAGAGTTCGCCATTGTTTTTTGAAGCGTCTCATTCTTCAAGGCTTTTGCAGTATTGTGCTTAAATTGAAGGCTTGTATTTTGCATAGTGCTTATCCAGCTTTGCCCCCAATGGGTGGGGTGTCTGTCATGCCAGATAATATCTCTGCAACATGTCTTACTTCGATTGTGCTGCCTTGGCGTTTTAGCTTGCCTGCAATATTCATCAAACAGCCCATATCGCCAGCAACCAAAGTGTCTGCTTTACTGTTTTCAATATGCTCAGTTTTTTCGCTCACAATGGCATTAGAAATATCGCTATATTTTACTGCAAAAGTGCCACCAAAACCGCAACATGCTTCGCTGTTTTGCAACTCGCTCAGCTTTATGCCCTTCATAGAGTTTAGCAATTTGCGAGGTTGTTTTTGAATTTTTAATTCGCGCAATCCTGCACAAGAATCGTGATACGTAATGTTCGCTTTAACATTAGCCTTCACAGATTTTACTTTAGCAATGTCTGTCAAAAAGCTGGTAAGCTCAAAACATTTATCAGCAAAATTATTGGCGCGTTCGCTCCATTTTGGATCATTGGCAAACACTTCGCGGTAGTGCACTTTTAGCATTCCAGCACAAGAGCCAGAGGGCGCAACAATATAATCAAATTCTTCAAATGCTTTTATCACCTGAATTGCAATTTCAGCCGTGTCGGCTTTATCGCCAGAGTTCCAAGCCGGTTGCCCACAGCAGGTTTGGCTAACAGGCACAAACACTTCGCACCCAGCGTCTTCTAATAATTTAATAGCAGCAAAGCCTACACTGGGTCTAAACAGATCAACCAAACAGGTAATAAAAAGACCAACTTTGTGTTTTTTTGGCATTGATGTTTCTTTCGCACTATTTGGTTCGTTGTTGCAATCTTAGCTCTGCTATGCGTTCGCGTTCAACCTGTTCTTCAACTTCTAAACTGCGATCTAATATGTAGCATAAATGAGAGCGCGATTCTTTAATAGCGCCTTCTTTATCACCTTTCAAAATTGCATCAGCAATTGCAAGGTGTTGTTCGTACAAAATTTGCCGACCATCAATGACATATAGATGTTCTCTATTTCTAAAAATGCCATCTTTCAAAAGATTGTAGCAAGCACGCATTGTATGCAGCAAAACTAAATTATGTGCCATTTCGCTCACCAAGGTATGAAACTCTATATCAAGGCGTGCTTCTTCTTCATCATCAACTTTCTCATGCGCAATTTTCATTCGCTCCAAAAGTTCTTTTAATAATACCTTATCCGAATTTGTGGCGCGCTCGGCTGCAAGTCCTGCGGCGGTGCTTTCCACTTCTCGTCTATATTCAAGGTAATCAACGGTTGCTTTTTTGTGACGGCTTAAAAGTTCTGCAATTGGCTGCGAAAACACATCGCCAATAATATTGGATACATAAGTGCCGCCGCCTTGTTTTTTAAAAAGCACACCGCGCTCAACCAACAGCGTAATCGCTTCGCGCACAACAGGGCGAGACACAGTTGTGCTTTGCGCAAGCTCTCGCTCTCCTGGCAATTGTTCGCCAGCGCGCAAAATGCCTTCTAGCACCAAGCCTTCAATTTGATGAGCTACATCGCTTGATGTTTTATTTTGCGGGATTTCAAAAAATACAGACATTAAATTCCTTGGTTTTAAAACACTTCCGATAAATCAGCTAATCAGAGCCAATCTTATACAAATATTGTGCCGTTAAAAGCAGGTAACATATTGGCGTCTCAGCGTCTTCAAGTTTTCTAAAATTTTTCTAGCTTGCAAAAACAACATATCACTGGTAAATAATTTTTACCAGTTGTAAAAATTTAAGTCAATTCTTTAAAGGAAACACCATGGCGCACATTTCTATGCCAGAGCCAAGCGAACACATTATTGCTCAAAAAAGCGAAATTGTTGCACGCCTTATCGACGCGATTGGTTCGGATGGTGTCATCTTTGCAGAAGAAGAAACCATTGCATATGAATGCGATGCGCTCTCAGCCTATCGTTGCCAGCCACTTGTGGTTGTTTTGCCAACTACCACGCAAGAAGTGGCCAAGGTTTTGAGTATTTGCAATGAAATGGGTTTGCCAGTTATTCCACGTGGTTCTGGTACATCTTTGGCGGGCGGTGCGCTGCCAACAGCAGATTCAGTAGTTTTGGGTGTTTCTCGTCTCAATCAAGTATTAGAAATAGATTACGAAAACCGCTTCATTCGTGTGCAAAGTGGCATGACAAATTTATCGGTGAGTGGAGAAGTGGCTGATGGTTCTTTTTTCTATGCGCCAGATCCCTCTAGCCAACTTGCATGTGCCATTGCTGGCAATATAGCCATGAACTCTGGCGGTGCGCATTGCTTAAAATATGGGGTTACAACCAACAATCTACTTGGCGCTAAAGTGGTAATGAATGATGGCGAAATAGTTGAGATTGGCGGCGAATTTTTAGACGCTAACACCTACGATCTTTTGGGCGTTATGTGCGGCTCAGAAGGCCAACTTGGTATTGTAACAGAAGCAACGCTCAAAATTTTACCAAAACCAGAAGGCGCAAAACCTATCTTGCTGGGTTTTGACGAACCCGCAGTTGCTGGCGAGTGCGTATCTAACATCATAAAATCAGGCATTTTGCCAGTCGCGATGGAATATATGGATGGGTTAGCTATACAAGTGTGCGAAGACTTTGCCCAAGCTGGATACCCAACAAATGTAGAGGCTTTGCTTATAATTGAAGTTGAGGGCAGCGAAGCCGAAATTGATGAGCAACTTTCAAAAATCAAAGCAATCGCGTCTAAGCTAAAACCAAAGGTAATGCGCGAAAGCGAATCAGCTGTTCAATCTGATCTCATTTGGAAAGGCCGAAAAGCAGCCTTTGGCGCGATGGGCCAAATTGCAGATTATATGTGTATGGATGGTACAATCCCAACATCGCAACTGCCATATGTTTTAAGCCGCATGAAAGAAATGTCTAAAGAATATGGCCTAGATGTTGCCAATGTTTTTCATGCTGGCGATGGCAATTTGCACCCCCTTATTTTGTACAATGCGAATGATCCAAAAGACATGCAAAAGTGCGAGGAGTTTGGCGCAGACATTTTAAAACTCTGCGTAGAAGTGGGCGGCTGTTTAACAGGCGAACATGGAGTTGGCATTGAAAAGCGTGATTTAATGGTAGAGCAATTCACCAACCAAGATATGGAATTGCAAATGCGTGTGAAAGACGTGTTTGACCCAAATTGGATTTTAAACCCTGCAAAAGTATTTCCAATTCCTGTGAGCCAATCGCGCCGCGATAAAACAAGCGGTGATTTACACGGTAACGCTCAAGCTCTTTCAAGGTCTAATTAGTATGACAAAGATCAAGACACCAAAATCTGAAGAAGAAATGTGCGCTCTCGTAAAAGAAGCAGCTCACAACAAACAAACCCTAAAAATAATTGGCGGCGGCACACGCCCAATTGGCAATCCAATAAAAGCAGATGCAACAATTAGTGCGAGCGGTTTAAGCGGCGTTTCGCTTTATGAGCCAGGCGCATTAACGCTTGTTGCAAAAGCTGGCACAAGTGTTGAAGAAATTCAAAAAGTATTAGCAAAAGAAAACCAGCACTTGCCGTTCGAACCTGCAGACTATCAAGGTTTGCTTGGCACAAAAGGCGATTCCACAATTGGCGGAGTGATTGCTGGCGCCATATCTGGGCCAAGGCGTATTCAAGTTGGTGCAGTAAGAGACGCTTTAATTGGTGTGCGTTTTATCGATGGCGAAGGCAACGCTATAAAAAATGGTGGCCGCGTTATGAAAAACGTGACTGGCTATGATTTGGTAAAACTATTTGCAGGCTCATTTGGCACGCTTGGCATTTTAAGCGAAGTGTCGTTTAAGGTTTTGCCAAAAGTAGAAAGCACCAACACACTTATCTTAAATGGCTTAACCGATGAAAAAGCAATCTTGAGCTTAAGCAAAGCGCTAGGTTCACCTTATGATATTTCAGGCGCTGCGCATTTGAGCGCAGATATAAATTGCACAGCCCAAACGCTTATTCGTGTTGAGGGTTTGAAAAACTCTGTGACTTATAGAACAGAACAACTAAAAGAACTTCTTTTCAAATATCTTGGACACACAGCAGAAATAGATGTTGAAACAAGCGCGAATAAATCATTCAAAATTTGGCAAAATGTGCGCGATGTAAAGGCTTTTAAAAAGCCGAATAAAAGTGAAGCTAATGAAAAAGCCATTTGGAAAATTTCAGTCAAACCAACCAATGGCTATAAGCTGGTAGAAGCGTTGCAAAAAAACATTATCGTAACACCCCAATATGACTGGGGTGGGGGGCTGGTGTGGCTAGCCGTAGATCAAGATAATTTAGCAAGTGCAACTCTTATTCGCCACACAGTTCAAAGCATGGGCGGTCATGCAACTTTAATTACGGCAGATCAAGAAACACTAAACCAAGTAGAAGTCTTTCACCCTCAAGTGTCAAGAATTGCTAAAATTGCTGCGCAACTTAGAACCCAATTTGACCCTAATGGTATTTTCAATCCTCATCTTTTGGAAAAAGCCTCAACTGCCAAAATGCGTGAGGCCAGCTAAATGCAAACCAATTTCACTCCCCAGCAATTAGAAGATAGCGATGTAGCAAACTCTGAAAAGATATTGCGCAAATGCGTGCATTGCGGTTTTTGTACCGCCACTTGCCCAACCTATTTAACGCTTGGCGATGAATTAGATTCGCCTCGTGGTCGCATTTATCTGATTAAAGATATGCTAGAAAACGACAGACCAGCAGATGAGAAGACCGTAAAACATATTGATAGGTGCTTGTCGTGTTTAGCTTGTATGACCACGTGCCCTTCTGGGGTCAACTATATGCAATTGGTCGATCATGCGCGTGCCTATATAGAAAAAACATATAAGCGCCCACTGGCTGATAGGTTTTATAGAGGCGTTTTGGCTGCAACTTTGCCGTATCCAAATAGATTTAGATTTGCGTTAAACGCTGCAAAACTTGCAAAACCATTTGCAGGGCTTGCAGGCCATGTGCCGGGCTTAAAGCCTGTAGAAGCAATGCTAAAATTAGCGCCATCTAGTTTGCCAAAGGCAGATAAAAAACTAAACGAAGAAGTACATGCAACGACAAAACCAAAAACAGGCCGAGTTGCCATGCTATCTGGCTGTGCGCAGCGCGTGTTAGATCCAAAAATTAACAGAGCCACTATTGAGCTTTTAAACAATTTGGGTGTTGAAGTAGTAACCCCAAAAGCAGAAGGCTGTTGCGGTGCTTTAGTGCACCATATGGGCAAAGAAGAGGCGGCGCATCTGGCTGCTAAACAAAACATAGATGCATGGACAAAAGAAATTGAAAATGGTGGCTTAGACGCCATCATCATCACCACATCTGGTTGTGGCACTACGGTTAAAGACTATGGGCATATGCTTAAAGACGACCCAGACTATAGCCAAGCAGCAACTAAAATTGCGAGCCTTGCAAAAGACATAACAGAATATTTAGCATCTCAAAATTTGCCTACCTCTACAAAAGGCGACAATATAAGACTTGCCTATCACTCAGCGTGTTCTATGCAGCACGGCCAAAAAATAACCACAGCACCAAAGCGCTTATTGTTAAATGCAGGCTTTAGCGTGGTAGATGTTCCAGAAGGGCACCTTTGTTGTGGCTCTGCAGGCACCTATAATATTTTACAGCCAGAAATATCAAAACAACTCAAAGATCGTAAGGTGTCGAATATAGAACGCATAAAGCCTCAACTCATTGCCGCTGGTAATATTGGTTGTATTACTCAAATTAGTTCAGGCACAAAAATACCAATTGTACATACGGTTGAATTACTAAACTGGGCATATGGCGGCCAAGAGCCAGCCTGTATTAAAGCGTTAGCATAATTGAAATAAGCATAAAAAAGCCACCTAAATTAGGTGGCTTTTTGATTTGTATTTTTAGAAGTTATTAGCCGCCAAATAGTGCAGCAATTGGGTTTGTTACTTCTGTAAATAATTGAGCTGGGTTTTTACCAGGGCCAACCACAACAACTTTTGTGCCAATATTTACACGCTTATAAAGGTGTTCAACATCTTTATTCATCATGCGAATGCAGCCAGAAGATAAGTTTAGGCCAATAGACCAAGGTTGGTTAGTACCGTGAATACGATAAAGCGTGTCTCTGCCGCCCTTGTAAAGATACATCGCGCGCGCACCAAGAGGGTTATCAATACCGCCCTTCATGCTAATTGGTAATTCACGGCCTTCTTTGCGTTCGCGAATGCGCATTTCTGCAGGTGGTGTCCATGTTGGCCACTCAACTTTGCGTTTAATTTTTACAACGCCATTCCAGCCAAAGCCTTCTTTACCAACGCCAACGCCATAACGTGTCGCTTTATTGTTACCTTCAACAAAATAAAGAAATTTTTTGTCAGTGTGAATGATAAGCGTGCCAGGTGCTTCATTTGTTTTGAACAAAACAGAGCGGCGCTCAAACTTTTTGTGAGGTTTACGCTGACTTAGCGGTCTTTGGATTGGTTTAATCCATGATTTTGTAGCCGCATCATAAACCAATTCGGCCTTCACATCATTCACAAATACACTGCCTGATGCCAAAATTGCGCCTAATACAATTGCTGACGATAAAATAAGTTTCTTAAACATCTTGTGTTCCAAATTATCTGAGATTTAGGTAAAATTCGATCTAAGTTTTACGTTTAAGAAAAACAATTGCAAGGCCAGATTGCCATAAAATGGTCTAGGTTGTGATAAATGGCACACTTTATGTGTTCAAAATATCACTGAAAGCGCCATATTTTAGCGATTTTAACGATAAAAATAAAAATGCAGCGAAGTTAAAAAATTAACCCGCTGCATTCTCTATTTTCATGTTCAAGGCATTATTTACCTCAAATAGCTAAATAATACGTCTTAAAAGCTATCTCATAGCGCGAACATAAGCCCGAACTTAAGCCTAAGTAACAATAACTTTTGCGCCAATTCGCACTCGCTCATATAGATCAATCACATCTTCATTGCGCATTCTAATGCAGCCAGAAGAAATGTTTAGACCAATAGACCATGGCTGCGTGGTGCCATGAATACGGTATAATGTGCTGCCCAAATACATAGAGCGTGCACCAAGTGGATTTTTAGGGCCGCCCGGCATGTGGGCTGGTAAATCACGTCCCTTTTTCTTTTCGCGCGCAATCATTTCTTTTGGGGGTGTCCAACCTGGCCATTCAGCCTTGCGTGTAATTTTTTCTGTTCCAGTCCATGTAAAGCCTTGTTTGCCAACGCCAACGCCGTATCTTCTGGCTTGGTTGTCAGACATTACTAAATACAAAAACTTTTTATCGGTCGAAATAACAATAGTGCCCGGCTTATGCGAACTATTATAAACCACAACTTGCGGCAAGAACTTAGGGTCTAAACCTTTTTGCTTTGGCTTGGCCTTCACTACTTTTTTAGGTGCTACCGGTTTGCTATATGCCACTATCTTTTGTGGACGCGTTTGCGTTCTGTTTTGTTTGTAAACAAACTTTTTGTATTTACGCTTGGTTACCAATTTGCGTTTTGTATAAGGATCCTTACGAACGGTTGGTTTTTGCTTTAGCTGCAAAAGCCAAGGCGCCGTCAAATCAGAATATAGGGTTGCAGCAGGGGGCGTTGAATATCGATCATTTGCCAACAATGGCGTTGTGATAAATAGGCTGGCTGCTAAGCTTGCTGCAAAATATAGATTTTTCATAAACGTACTCAATACAATCGTTTGATAACAAAACACACGCATTAAACTGTGTTGTTGCTATTGTGATGCAATATTGAAACTGATTTATGAACGTTAATGAATTTAGTAAAATTTGATGCATTTGTGGTAAATAAGCGGTTATAAATTGTGCTTAATATAAAGTAAATTTTGCAGAACTTAGCGAATTTTGGCTCTTAATTCTTTCAAAATAATAGGCAAAACCTTTTGCACGCGATTAACGCTAGAGCCATTTAAAATACGCTTGTCATAAAGCATGTTCATTATATAGCGATCAAACTTAGTAAAATTTGTATGGCGGGTTTTGTCATTAAACATGCTGGCACTCAAAGATGAGTGTTCATTTAAAGGTCCAAGGCCTTGCAAAATTTCTTCAGCCATACATCTTTTAAATAAGGCTTCTCCTTCATCAGAAACAATAATAGCGTCTGAGCGCAAAATGCCTGCAAGCGTAAATATATTTCGAACGATGCATCTACCCGGAATTGCCGCTTTTTTATTTTTATAAATAATTGCACGCGCAGTTTTCACATAGTCTTTTCGATCCACGATATAGACATTAAATTGCGCACGCTGCGTGGGGCCAGCAATTTCAGTTTTCAAACCTGCAATCGATTTGTTTAAAGACAAAATAAATCTCTGCACACTTGCACTTCTTTTACGGCTTGCAAGATCGTGTATTTTAAATCGAACGGGCTTTGAATATTTTTTGATATATTTAGATTGCGTTCCAAAGGGAGAAAATTCTGCACCAAATACAGTGAGGTTAAAACCATTGATGATTTTACTATCGCTCAGCTCATTTGCGTTTGCAGTGCGAGTTAGCGCAAAAAGCAAAACAAACATTATCAAAATTTGAGAGCCAATCGGCTTTAAGCAACTCATAAAATTTCGCACTTTTATTCAAAAAACTAAGTTTCTTATTCTAACTAACTCTTGCGCACACGCTTGAAAAAAGCAATCAATGAAGGCTCTTAATTTAATAAAAGGTGCGCATAAATGTCTAAAGGTTTGATTGTTGGTGAAGATGGCAAAGCCAGATGTTGGTGGCATGACAA
>JBGCEA010000207.1:0-4313 GCA_045105915.1 Nitratireductor sp. | reverse complement strand
CCATGAAAGAAATTTAAGAAGAAGGTTTCTAGCGCATCTTCACGGTGGTGCCCCAAAACAATCGCATCGCAGCCCTCTTCTTTTGCAATTCTATATAAATTACCGCGTCTTAAGCGCGAGCACAAAGCACAATATGTATTTCCCTCAGGTACTTTGTCAGTGACAATTGAATATGTATCTTGATATTCAATTCTATGTTCAATTTCATATTTATTTAAAAATTCTGGCAAAATATGTTTTGGAAAATTTGGTTGTCCTTGGTCTAAATTACAAGCCAATAGATCAACATTTAAAAGGCCGCGCCATTGTAGGTCTTTTAAAACAGCTAATAGTGCATAACTGTCTTTGCCGCCAGACAAGCACACCAACCAACGTGGGCGCTCTCCAGTTCCAGTTTTTGTACGTTCGCACATGTTAAATTTTTCAATGGCTTCACGCGCATTGCGCACAAGGCGTTTTCTTAATTTATTAAACTCAACACCTGAAGGCGCATTGGAAAACAATAAATGACCCGATTGCGCTTCGCTATTCGTGCGTTCAGCATTTGTCATGTCTTGTTTATCAGTACTTGTATTCGCGCTATCGCCACTCATGTTTAACGCTTGGTTGTCTACAGAATTTTCCATTCAATGCTTCCCTAAATGCTTATCAAGTACTTTAAATATGTTTGAGCTTTTTATTAGCCCAAAAAAAACGCCCGAGTGTAAACCCAGGCGTTTCTTAAATCTATATGCATAAAAATTCTAGCGAGAATAAAACTCGACCACTAGATTTGGTTCCATCACTACAGGATATGGAATATCTGCAAGTGCTGGTACTGAATTATATGTTGCTGACATTTTAGCGTGATCAACTGAAATATAATCAGGAACATCGCGCTCAGCTAGCTGAGAAGCTTCTACAACGAATGCAAGCTGACGTGATTTTTCACGCACTTCAACAACATCGCCAGGCTTACAGCGGTATGAAGGAATATCAACTTTTCTACCATTTACCATTACGTGGCCGTGGTTCACGAACTGACGTGATGCAAAAACTGTTGCAACGAATTTTGAACGGTAAACAATTGCGTCCAAACGGCTTTCAAGAAGACCCACCAGCTTTTCACCTGTATCACCACGTAGGCGAACAGCTTCTGCATAGATGCGGCGGAATTGTTTCTCGGTAATTGAACCGTAGTAACCTTTTAGTTTTTGTTTTGCACGAAGCTGCAAACCAAAATCTGACAATTTGCTTTTACGACGCTGACCGTGTTGGCCTGGGCCAAATTCACGCTTGTTTACTGGTGACTTTGGACGGCCCCAGATATTTTCGCCCATACGGCGGTCAATTTTGTATTTAGCTGAAATACGTTTGCTCATTACATTTCCTAATCAATAAGTTATATTCAAATACCAGAGGCATTTGAGTTTAAGGAAACGTACCCTCCTTTGTTAGCCGCTAGGCCAAACCGACAGATCAAAAAGCAACGTCGCAGTTTAATCACGGGATACGTCATTCTAACAGCCAAAATAGCTGTTATTGGGGGTCAATTAAGCTGAATATGGTGTTTTGTCAACCACATATAGGCCTAATGGTAGATATTAAATCTTATGGTGAAAATTCTTAGGCATTTACCAATTTAAGGCCAAAACCAGCCATTAATTTGGTTGTTTGGGCATCTGCTTTATTGCTTGTGAAAATAGCGATGTCATCTACAAGCTCTTTTGTCGGCGCTAGCTCTTTTGCTAGACTTAAAGCGCGTCTGGCTATCGCTTCAGATGTATCGATCCAGTCTACTGGCCAAGGCGCCATTTTGCGCATGCGATTGACCAAAAATGGATAATGCGTGCATGCAAGGACCACAATGTCTGTTCTCTTGTTATTTGCGCTCGTAAAGCATGGTAATATTTCTGCTTCTACTGCTTTTTCATCTACAAAACCTGTTCGCATATAGGTATCAGATAAAGCCGCTAATTTTGTACTGCCTATCAACTTCACTTCGCACTTACTGGCATAGTCTTCTATGAGATCTTTCGTGTACTGTCTTTTTACAGTACCTGGGGTTGCAAGCACAGATACAAGACCAGAACTTGTGCGCTCTGCTGCTGGCTTAATAGCAGGCACAGTGCCAACAAAGGGCGTATTAGGATAAGCGTGTCTTAGTGCTTCAATTGCGAGTGTTGAAGCAGTGTTACAAGCAATCACCACTAATTTAGGTTTGTGCTGCTCAATTAGTCGGCCAAATAATTCAACCATTCTTGTAAGCAGTTGTTCTTCTTCCCAATCACCATATGGAAAGGCTGCATCATCTGCTACATAAACAAAATTATGGTCTGGCATTAAAACTCTAGCTTCACGCAAAACGGTTAATCCCCCAATGCCTGAATCAAATACGAGAATTGCCATGAAGAATCACCTGCTGTTTTATGCTGACTTTTTTTGAATATTATGCGCAAAGTATTTAGAAAACACTTAATGAAGAAACACTATTTAAAGAACACTATTTAAAAAACATTGTGCCAATTTTATGATAGTGCCCTCGCCCTTCGCCGCGTAGACGCAAGGTCCCATTTTCAGCAAAGCCAAATAGCAATCTGTGATAAGCCATTGATCGCGCGTAAACCCATGTAAATGCGGCGCCAATAAACAATCCCATAATTACATCTGATGGAAAATGTGCGCCCACAATAAACCGGGTTGAGGATGCAAAAATTGCTAGAAGTATAAATGCAAGTTTGTGGCGTGGGAAAAACAAAATTAAAATCATGGCCAGAGCGCCAACCGTTGTGGAGTGGCCTGAGGGAAAACTAGCAAAATAATAGCCTCCCTCAAATGGAGAGAATAGAATAGCGTTGTCGCCACTTATGCTGCTTGGTCTTGATCTGCCAAAACAATATTTTAAAAAGATTGTGACAATGCCAGAAGCTGCGATTGAATAAAAAATAAACCAGCAAGTAAAAAACACACGGTGCCATACCGCATGCAAATTGCCTTTATATTGGTTGCCTGTTTTTATACCCAGACCCAAAATAAAGATACCAGTTAATATAAGCACCCAATTCGATTTGCCAATTTTGGTCACATATTCAAAAATGAAGTGGCTTGGCAGTGCGCCTTCTTGGTGTAGCTTTAAATAGGGATTATCAATAAAATAAAAACAAATGATAATTAGTAAAGCGACTAGAAGCGAATAGGCTAAGAGCACCTTCCATAAAACAATGGGAAAGCGTGTGTCTTTTTTTCTAACTTTAATAAAGGTTAGCAGTTCAAAAAGGCGTGAGATCGGATTGTTCTTAATCATCCTTTCAAACCCACTAGAAACCTTATCAACCACTTATTTAACTCCCAATAACAACATGATCAAAAATACAAGATCTTGTTTTATATCCCAGCATATCCCCAGCGCTTATGTGCCCTAAACTGATAGTATATGCAATGCACCTAGTGGTGGTTTATGTGAACTGTTTTGAGCACTAAGAATCGGACAAATTCTTAAACTGATACTATTTTAGGTTTCGTCTTTATTTGTATTTTTAGTATTTTCTTTAATGCTGGCTTTTTTCTGCCAGCGGCGCTCTAAAGATGCCACTACACCGCGCAAAGTCATGACTTCTTGTTCTTTTAATTTCATATGTGTGAAAATATTTCGAACTGTTTGCGCCATAATGGGTTTACGGTTTTTGGGATGAAAGTACCCTGCCTCATCTAAAGAATTCTCTAAATGATCCATGAGCCCAATAAGCTGAGATTTGTCTGCCATTGGCTGTTCGTCTTCTCCAAAAACCGGATCTACAGGGTTTTGATCTGCCGTTTTCATCCATTCATAAGACATAAGAAGCGTTGCTTGTGCTATATTTAAAGAAGCAAAAGCTGGATTGACCGGAAATGTTACTATTTCATCTGCTAGAGCAATTTCATCATTGTTTAGGCCCCAACGTTCGCGCCCAAACAAGATGCCGGTTTTTTCGCCGCGCTTAAATCTTGCCCGCAAATCAAGCGCTGCTTCTTGCGGCCCTCTAACAACTTTAATCATATCGCGCGGTCTTGCGGTTGTTGCCAAGACAAAAGAGAGATCACCAATTGCCGACTTTAAATCTTCGTGAACACTTGTTTGTTCAATAACATGGTCTGCACCACTGGCGGCTTTTTGCGCATATTCATTTGGCCAACCATCTCTTGGATTTACAATACGCAATTCAAACAAACCAAAATTTGCCATGGCTCTTGCTACCATGCCAATATTTTGACCCAATTGCGGCTCGCACAAAATAATGACTGGGCCTTCTTTGATGAGTGTCTTGTTTTTGAGGTCTGTACCAGACATTGAATGT
>JBGCEA010000206.1:0-9532 GCA_045105915.1 Nitratireductor sp. | reverse complement strand
TTAGACAAAGCCAAAGCCCACATATTTATCATTTCGCCTGCATTTGTGCCTGCAATAGATACGCCTAGCAACTTGCCTTTTTTGTTTGTCGTAATTTTGATCAAGCCAGCTGTTTTGCGTTCTGCAATTGCGCGATCATTTTCATTATAAGGAAAGCGCAATACTTTTATCTCTTTATGTTTTTCTCTAGCAGCATCTTCGCTTAAGCCAACATGCGCCATTTCTGGGTCTGTGTATGTAACCCAAGGAATGATGTCGTTATTTGGAACAGCTTTTTTACGAAACAATATGCCTCTAATAACAAGACCAGCATGATAGCCAGCAACATGCGTAAACTGCAAACCACCAGCAACATCGCCAATAGCATATACGCGCTTATTAGATGTTCTAAGATCAGACTTTACTTTTATGCCACGGTTATCATGGTCAATCTTGGCGTAATCTAAGCCAAGCTTTTTAACATTTGGCGCGCGTCCGGTTGCCACCAAAATATGAGAGCCTTTTATGGTCGTCTCTTCATTGCCAATTTTATAGGTGATAGCCACATTGCTTCTACCAGATTTTTCCACCTTAGAAACAAGCGCGCCTTCTAATATTTTAACGCCTTCCATGCGCATTTTTTCTAAAACAACATTAGCAAGTTCAGGATCATCTTTACCAAGGGCTCTAAAGCCTTCAATAACAGTTACCTCAGAGCCAAGCCTTCTATGGGCTTGCGCCATTTCCATGCCAATAGGGCCGCCACCAATAATAATTAGGTGAGGAAGAAACTTCTCATTATCAAACAAGTTTTCGTTGGTAAAATACGGCACATCTGCAAGGCCTGGAATTGGCGGCACAAATGCAGATGAGCCAGTAGCAATAACAAATCGTCTAGCTTTAATGGTGTATTTGCCAGCTGTTACAGTTTTTGGGTCTTCAAAGACACCAGCATCTTCAATCACTTTTACCCCTAACGATGTAAAACGCTCAGGCGAATCGTGTGGAGCAATCGTATTGATGACTGATCTAATGTGCTGATTTACTTTTTTGTGGTTTATTTTAACGCCAGTGCCAACCCCAATGCCAAAGTTTTTAGCCGTATCAATTGCGTGTGCAGTTTTTGCGGCCGCAAGAATGGCTTTAGAAGGTACACAGCCATAGTTTAGGCAGTCACCGCCCATTTTGCCTTTTTCAATTAAAACAACATCCACACCAAAAGAGGCCGCGGCTGCTGCAACAGTTAGGCCGCCAGAGCCGCCACCAATCACACAAATATCAGGGGTAAGAATAGTACTCATTTTAATCTCTCTTTAAAATTGTGTTCCACCATAATGCTTTTCATGGCTGGTAGGGTTAAATCGTGAACTTTATATTTAAGCTTTGTTTTTTCTAGCTTTAAATTTTTTAACAATGACCGGCAAAATAGAAACAATCGCCAAGCCAATCATAGCAATAATAATGTCTTTGGTGATCAATGCTGAAAGATTGATCTCGCAAGTGCCGGCAGCAGCGCAACCAGGCGAGGCGGCCTCTTGAGCTGCAATCACGCTGTCTAGGCCAGAGCCAATATAAGCATAAGCAAGAGTGCCAGGAATGATGCCAAGAAACGTTGCAACTGCATAAGGTGCAAGGCGCATATTAAGAAGCGCAGGAACAATGTTCATCACCCAAAATGGAAATAATGGCGTTAGTCTGAGCGTCAACAAATATTCAAATGCGTTTTCTTGAAAGCCCGCAGACATTTTTTTGATGAAGCCACCCGCGCGGTTTTCTAAGGTTTTGCCAAAAGAAGATCTTGAGATCAGAAAAATCAGTACCGCGCCTAGGGTCGCCGCAAATACTGTTGTAATGCCGCCAACTATGCCGCCAAACAAAAAGCCAGATAATACTGTGAGCAGTGATGCCCCCGGAAATGAAATGGCCACTAACCCCGAATAAACACAAACAAAAATTAGAAGACCCAATACCAAGTTTTCAGACACAAAGCTTGATAAGGCTTCTCTGTGTTGAATAATGCTTGATAGAGAAAAATAATCAAACCAGCCCATGGACCAAATAAAACCAAGTATCGCAAGAACTGCCACAACTGGTGCCCACGCTCTTATCAGCGCACCTTTTGGCGTATTGGTTTTTTCCAACTGCTCAAGGCTATCTTCCATTTCGTCTATCATTTAGAAATATCCATCTGTCTAGTTGAGCTCTTCTCTTTTTGCCCACACATAGCTGTTTCGGAAGGCAAGTAAGAGATCAATATTCATATCATAAATAAATTATGGGTGCCAAATGACAGGCAAAACCGTTTAATGCAACCTATCACGTTAAATCTCACTTCGTGTTGAATTTGGCTTACTAATCACTCACGCTTTCGTGAACTAAGTAGGGGGCATATGTTGTGCAAGCCTTGCTTTAAGCTTAGCCAATGGCAAGTATATAAAAAGACACGCCAATATTACGATCTTCAATTGACTTTTTGGCATGTTTTTCATATATAGCGTCCAACTTCAAAGCCTGTATTGTTTAAAACATACAAATGGTCACCTTTAAGAAGGGTCCAAAAGGCTTTTATTTGGAAAATTTGTTTATAAGGTCTGCTTTTGCAGAGTAAAAGAATATGAAACAGAAACGTACATTTCAGCCAAGTCTTTTAGTGCGCGCACGCCGTCACGGTTTTCGTTCACGCATGGCAACAAAATCAGGCAGAGCAATCATTGCAGCACGCAGAGCACGCGGCCGTAAGAAGCTAAGCGCCTAATTGAAAGCCTGATCATAAGATTAGGTTTCAATAAGTAATTCAAGATTTAGCCCGGTTTTCCGGGCTTTTTCGTTTCTGAATGTTGGTTTGAATAACTTTGTTACATGCATAAATGTAGGCATAAGCGGTCGTTCAGGTGAATTGCTTAAAAGACAATACAAATGATAGTGCAATCAATAGTCCAAACGACAGTATAGATGACAGTGAGAGTGGCATAAAATGGCAGATATAGAGCAAATTGCACTTAATGCGCCTTTAATGCCAACTTTAAAAACGCGTAAAGAGTTTTTAGCCATTCGTTCTGGCAAGCGCCACGTAACTGCTAACTTTAATATGCAAGCAAAACCACGTGATGCAGAGACTGGCATAAGAATTGGCTATACAGTGACAAAGAAAATTGGCAATGCAGTGGTTAGAAGCCGCATAAAAAGACGATTTAAACATGCATTTGCTTATTCTGTTGCTTTAAAGCTTAAAAAAACTGAAAACGTAAACATGGATTTTATTTTAGTAGCTAAGAAACCTGTTTTAAATGTGCCTTTTTCTACGTTAGTTGCAGAGCTGACAAAAGGCATTGACCGATTGGTCATAACAGGTAACAAGGCTGCCTAGAAACAAATTGCGAATTTAAAAATCATAGATATATAAACTCTATGCAAATTGACTGAAAATGGAATTTTTCAATGGATCAAAATAATAATAAAAACACAGTATTAGCAATTGTGCTTTCAATGCTTGTTTTGCTGGGGTGGCAATATTTTTATGCTGGACCAAAAGTAGAAGCACAGCGCAAGGCTGCAGAATTGCAAGAGCAAGTAGAGCAAGAAAAAGCGCAAAACACACCTGCAGACACAGCCGTAATTGATGGCAATGATGTTCCAAGTGCATCATCATCTGGTGATATTCCAAGTTTAGCGAATACAAAAGAATTCGTAACGCAAGACCGCGAAGCAGCCATTAAGGGCGAGACACGCATTCCATTTGAAAATGAGCACGTTATTGGCACGATCAACTTAAAAGCAGGCCGTTTGGATGATCTGCAATTAAGAGATCACAAAGTATCATTAGAAGAGGGTAGCCCACTTGTTACCATGCTTTCTCCTGCAGACTTAAAAGATGGCTATTTTGCTGAATTTGGTTTTGCTGCTGGCGCAAACTCTGGTGACGTACCTGGCCCAACAACGCAGTGGACTTTGGTGAGCGGTACTAAGCTAACGCAATCATCTCCAATTGTTTTAGGCTGGAAAAATGACCAAGGCATTTCTTTCACTAGAACAATTAAGCTCGATGAAAATTCGTTATTCACTTATGATGATAAAATTCAAAATAACTCATCTGAAAATATCAACATATCACCCTATGGCCGCGTAACGCGCTATGGCAGACCAGACGTTGAAAACTTCTTCGTGCTGCACGAAGGCATGATCGGCTTTTTTGGCGATGAAGGCCTGAAAGAAGTAGATTATTCTGATCTAGATTCTGAAACCACCTTAATCAAAGGCGATAGCGCAACTGGTTACAGCGAAGGCTGGATTGGTATTACAGATAAATATTGGGGTACAGCTGTTGTGCCAAGCGGCAAATTTGAGCCACGCTTTGTGTATTCAGATCAAGGGCGCGCGCGCTACCAAACAGACTATCTTGGCAACACTATTAGCCTAAAAAAGGGCGCTAGCACTACTATTTCGCAGCGCCTATTTGCGGGGCCTAAAAAAGAACGCGCAGTAGACGCCTATGAAAATGTAAATGGCATTAAAGGCTTTGATACCTTTATTGACTGGGGTTGGTTCTACTTCATCACTAAGCCATTGGCACAGCTAATGAACTGGCTAAATGGTATTTTTGGTAATTTTGGTTTTGCTATTCTAGCAACAACAATCATTATCAAAGCATTGTTGTTCTACTTTGCTAACTTGTCTTATGCATCTATGGCTAAGATGAAAAAGGTTCAGCCACAAATGACGCAAATTAAAGAGCGTTTTGGCGATGACCGCGTTAAGCAACAGCAAGAGATGATGGCGCTTTATAAGAAAGAGAAAATCAACCCAGCAGCTGGTTGTTGGCCAATGCTTATTCAAATTCCGGTTTTCTTTGCCCTATATAAGGTGATCTTTGTAAACATCGAAATGCGCCATGCGCCATTCGTTGGTTGGATTCAAGATTTGTCTGCGCCAGATCCAACATCTTTGTTCAACCTATTTGGTTTGTTGCCATACGATGTGCCGGGCTTCTTGCTTATTGGTATTTGGCCAATCATCATGGGCATTACAATGTTCTTGCAAATGCAAATGAACCCAACACCACCAGACCCAACACAAGCTATGATCTTTAAGTGGATGCCAATCGTGTTCACATTCATGCTGGCAACATTCCCAGTTGGATTGGTAATTTATTGGGCATGGAACAATACGCTTTCAATTATTCAACAAGGCACAATCATGAAACGTCACGGCGTTAAGGTTGAGTTGTGGGATAATCTAAAAGGCATGTTCTCAAAAAAACCTGACGCGGATGGAAAGCCTAAAAGCTAATGAACGCAGAAGTAGATAAAGCTGAAAGATACGCCGCCCTTCTAGGTGAGGGGCGGCGTTTTTTTGCAATGCCTTGGATTTTCATCAAGGGCGTGCCGGCCATGAAATTCTTGCCACCAGAAGGCCCGCCAGAGATTGCTTTTGCAGGGCGCTCAAACGTGGGCAAGTCTTCACTAATCAACGCACTGGTTGACCAAAAAGGCTTAGCACGCACATCAAACACGCCAGGGCGTACACAAGAGCTAAACTACTTTGTGCCAGATGGGTTTTCAGGCTCAATCGACGATTTACCGCCATTAGGCCTTGTCGACATGCCTGGCTACGGCTTTGCAAAAGCGCCAAAGCAAATGGTAGAAAACTGGACACGTCTTGTTTTTGCTTATTTGCGTGGGCGTTCAACGCTAAAGCGCGTTTATGTTTTAATCGATAGCCGCCATGGCATTAAGAAAAACGATTCAGACGTTTTAGACATGCTAGATAAAGCGGCTGTTTCTTATCAGATTGTTTTGACAAAAACGGACAAAATTAAACCGCCAGCAGTACAAAAAGCGATAGATCAAACCATTGCAAGCATTGCAAAACGACCAGCTGCTTTTCCTGAAGTCATTGCAACTTCATCTGAAAAACAAGATGGCGTAGACGGACTAAAAGCTGCAATTATGAGCTTAATTGCATAAGTTAGCGAACCAACAAAATAGACGCGTAATAGTAGCGTTATTAGTGTTTTAATATTTTTTACTTACACATAATGCTATATATATTTTGGCTTTTAATTAATTGGCATGAACATGACTGCAAATACAAAAGACATTGAAAACGAAGCGCATATTTTGTCTAAGGCTCTGCCTTATATGCAAAAATATGAAGGCGAAACCGTAGTTGTAAAATATGGCGGTCATGCCATGGGCGATGCTGCTTTAGGCCAAGCTTTTGCGCGCGATATAGCGCTTTTAAAACAGTCTGGTATTAACCCAATTGTTGTGCATGGTGGCGGCCCGCAAATTGGCGATATGCTTAAGCGCATGAACATTGAATCGCACTTTGAAGGCGGTCTGCGCGTTACAGATAAAAAGACAGTAGAAATTGTTGAAATGGTGCTAGCTGGCTCTATCAACAAAGACATAGTTGCAATGATAAATGCTGAGGGCGAATGGGCCATTGGCCTTTGCGGCAAAGACGGCAATATGGTCTATGCTGAAAAGGTCGAAAAAACAGTCATTGACCCAGATTCAAATATCGAAAAAGTAGTGGATCTTGGCTTTGTTGGTGAAGTTAAAAAGGTAGATCGCACACTTTTAGATTTGCTCGCAAAATCTAAAATGATTCCAGTGATTGCCCCAATCGCCCCTGGTAAAGACGGCGAGACCTATAACATTAATGCAGACACCTTTGCAGGCGCTATCGCAGGTGCACTTGGCGCAAAACGCTTGCTTTTCTTAACAGATGTACCTGGTGTGATGGATGAGAGTAAAGAATTCCAAAAAGAGTTGACTGTTTCAAGATCACAAGAAATGATCCAGAACGGCACAATCGCTGGTGGTATGATTCCAAAGGTAGAAACCTGCATAGAAGCTATTTCGCAAGGCGTTGAAGGTGTTGTTATCTTAGATGGTAAAAAGCCACACGCAGTGTTGTTAGAGCTATTTACCGAGCACGGCGCTGGTACTTTGATTGTTAAAAAGTAGTCTTCAAAACCGCTAGGCGTTTTAAAAGCTACCCCAACACCAGAACGATAATGCCAAGCACAATAAGCGCGCAGCCAATTAACTCGGCGCGTGAGATTTTCTCTTTGAAAATAAAAATAGAAGACGCGTAGGTGAACAACATTTCTACCTGCGCCACAGCTTTAATTACGGCTGCTGTTTGCAGTGTAAAACCTATGAACCAACCAAATGATGCGCACGCGCCTGTAAAGCCGGCAAGCAAACCCCATTTCCAAGCTTTGCCAACGCGCACAATCTCGCTTCTGTCATAAATCAGCATCCAAATGAAAAGTGTCAGGCTTTGAAAAGTAATCGCCGCCAGCAATGTAACGCCAGCTTGCATTAAAAAGTTTGGTTCGCTTAAACCGCTTTCAAGCGACAACGATGCGCCGCGATAAGAAGTAGCAGAAACTCCAAAGAAGCTACCAGCTATAAGTCCAAATTGTGCAGATTTTGATTTGATAGCCAATGCAAAAGCAGAAAAACTAATAGAAGACTTTGCAAGTGAAATAAGAATAACACCAACAACCGTAATAGAAATTGCTAAGGCTGTTTGCCAGTTAATGATTTCACCCAATAAAATGAAACTAATAAATGCAGCCTGAATAGCCTCTGTTCTAGAATATGCGGTTGCAACCGTGAAATTGCTATGCGCAAATGCTTTGATCAAAAAGATTTGGGCAATGATTTGCGAGCTAGCGCCAAGCACCACCCAAACCCCAAAAGTAGAATTTAATTTTGGCAATTCCCAGCCAAGTCCAAAATGCATTATAGCAACAAACAAACATACAAATGGCAGACCAAAGCCAAAGCGAACAAAGGTTGCGCCAAGTGTGCCTACAATTTTGCTTAAGTGTTTTTGTGTTGTAGAGCGGACATTTTGCATGAAAGCTGCAAGCAATGTTATAGGAACCCAAATTTCCATTATTCTCTTTTTCTAGCTTTCTCGTTCTGTTCTTTCATATGTGAGTATGACATAGTTAGGCAAGTTATTTCACCCCAAACAAACATGGTTTTAGGAATGCAATCTTTAACTCACATAACCGATTGGGTGTTCGATCTCGACAATACCTTATATCCTCGCCACTGCGATTTGTTCTCTCAAATAGACTGGAAAATGACAGCCTATGTAGAACGCCTCACAGGGCTAGACGAAGAAGAAGCAAGAGCACTTCAAAAGCAGCTCTATAAAGAACACGGCACAACTCTGAATGGCCTCATGGCAGAATACAATATAGACGCGCATGACTTTTTGGCAGACGTGCACGACATCGACTATTCGAAGGTTGAGTATAATCCAAAGCTTGGCGATTTGATTATGGATCTACCAGGGCGCAAACATATTTATACCAATGGCGATGTGCCACACGCAGAAAACACCTTACGTGCCATTGGCATTGAACCAATTTTTGATACCATCTTTGGCATTGTCGAAGCTGACTTTCACCCAAAGCCAGCCCACTATGGCTATGAGAAATTTTTAAGTGAAGCAGGCATAGACCCAGAAGCGGCAGCAATGTTTGAGGACATGCCTCGTAATTTAGAAGTCCCAAATGAATTTGGCATGAGCACTGTTCTAATTCAGCCGCGCAAGGGCACAAAATTTGCGGCCGAAAGCTGGGAGCTGGCTGGCGCAGATGGCGAACATATTGATTTTACCACAGATGATATAGATCTCTTTTTGAAAAAAGTTCTATCAACGCTTGGCTAAATCAATGGAAGAAAAGATATTTTACCCAAGCAAGTTAAAGTGGCTATTGGTCGGCATTTTTGGCCTATTCTTTTTAGTTGCCTCTTTGCTATCCAATAGCGCTTCTTGGTATTTAATTCTTACGGGTATTTTTATTTCTGCCAGCCTTATGGGGCTTAGTGCGTTTCATCTGATTAAAAATGTGACGTATTTAAAAGTCTCAAACCAAGGCTTCATTGCAAAAACCCCAATGAGCAAAAAAGAATATGAATGGGCAAAAGTTTCAAACTTTGAGGTGCATACCTATAAAGTAAACTATGCCAGCCAGCATGTTGTTGTTTTTACATCAGGCCAAAAACAATCATTCTTTAGCTATAGGCGCTTAGCCACAAAGCATGATGATTATTTGCCAGACAATTTTGGAATGAAAGCAGATGAGCTTGCCACTATATTAAATGAATATAGAGATGCGGCTATAGGTTCAAAATAATTAAGCGTGGGCTAAATTTTGATCAAAAAAAAGGCAGGGCCAAAATAAGCGTCCTGCCAATATCACTTTTTTAAAAGACGTAGTAATACTAGGCCTTAGTGCCAGTTTAGTTCCACTGAGGAAATTCTAGCAATTCGCCTTCAAAAACCAAAGCACCAGAACCCGCTAAATGTTGGCCAGAAACTCTAGAGCCATAGCCAGCACCATGCAGTGCATTTGCTGTGTCTTTATTCATCGCCCGATTTCTTGATTCATTTTGTAAATCAAATATCGCTGATTTAGTCTGAGAAATGTTCAATTTAGTATCGGTCATTTTATTTTCCCTGCTTCCTCGCGCTGCGCTTAAATTCTAACTTGGAGGTCAAAGAATCGATGGCTTTAAGC
>JBGCEA010000205.1:0-7163 GCA_045105915.1 Nitratireductor sp. | reverse complement strand
GGCTGGACGAATTTTAGCAAATGGTTTTCCAACAGGTGTAGAGGTGAGCGATGCCATGGTACATGCTGGCCCATATCCAGCTTCTACAAACTTTGGTGCAACATCAGTTGGAACGCTCGCCATAATACGCTTTTTGCGTCCTGTGAGCTATCATAACATTCCTGATGTGTTGTTGCCAAATGATCTGCAATAAATGGCACTCTAATATGGGCACATGCTAGGCTGGTATTGTCAGGCATGTGTTCTTGTTGTAGTGCATGCGCATGTATGAAAAAGCACTAAAAGAAAATTCTAAGATATTTTCAGTCGCGCCGATGATCGACTGGACGGATCGACATTGTCGGTTTTTCCATCGCCAATTAACGCGCCGTGCTTTGCTATACACTGAAATGATAGTTGCTGATGCCGCTATTCACGGCGATAGAGACAAGTTGCTGGGCAATAGCCAAACGCCAAGTGACACTAGCCCTGTTGCACTGCAGCTTGGGGGCAGTGACCCACTTAAACTAAGCGAAGCTGCAAAAATTGGTGCAGGCTATGGCTATCAAGAAATCAATTTAAATGTTGGATGTCCTTCAGACCGTGTTCAATCTGGGGCCTTTGGCGCTTGTTTGATGCGTGATCCTGATTTGGTGGCGAGTTGCGTTGAGGCAATGTCAAAGGCTGTTGATTTGCCGGTAACTGTTAAGTGCCGCATTGGTGTAGATGATCAAACGCCTGAGCAAGTATTGCCTGACTTTGCAAAAAAGGTATGGAATGCAGGATCTAAAGCTTTGTGGGTGCATGCGCGAAAAGCGTGGCTTGAGGGGTTGAGCCCTAAAGAGAATAGAAATATTCCGCCGCTTGATTATGATATTGTACATGTATTGAAGCGAGAAAACCCTCAACAATTCATAGGCTTAAATGGCGGTGTTGAAAATGTGATTCAAGCAAAAGCCTTGATTGAAAATACGCCAGCTTTAGATGGCGCAATGTTAGGGCGCGCTTCATATCAAAGTCCTGATATTTTGTGGGACGTTGATGCTTTGTTTTATGATGCGCCTACCATAACACCCGATTATGATGCTTTGATAGATGCAATGGCAGAATATGCCCAAAAGCATGTAGAAGCGGGCGGCAAATTGCACCACGTTACGCGCCATATGGTGGGTTTGTTTGGGGGCAAAATGGGCTCTCGTCGTTGGCGCCAAATTTTGAGTGTTGAAGCCACAAAAATGGGGGCTACTTCGCAAGTTTTAAAAGATGCATATGCTGCCGTAAACTTAACGCCAGTTGCCCAAGATGTTGCTAATTTAGCTGCACATATTAGTGATTAATAAAAAGTAACGGCTTTAATCACATAAATATTATTTGAAATTTAACCACTTTCGCGCAACAAGAACTCAACTTATCTAACGTTAGGACATGACATGATTAGTAGACGTAATTTTTTAGGCAGTGTAGGCACTTTAGCGGCTGGTACAATTGTTGGAACAAGCGCTGCAAATGCAGCTAAATTGGAACCATTATATGTATTTGACGCAAAAAAGCGCCGTTGGGTTAAAAACAAAAATAGCCGTTTTCATAAGCGTTTATCTAGTTCAGGGCAGACAAACCGTCGTCCATTGCGCAGTGTAAAAAAGAAATCTTCTAAAAAAGAATTTGAGATTGATCCTAAATACTTGCCGCAAAATGTGTCTTATAATTCAAGACATAAGACAGGCACTATTGTTGTAGATACACGTGCAAAGTTTTTATATTTGGTAACTGGCTTTGGTACAGCGCGCAGATATGGTGTTGGCGTTGGACGCCAAGCGCTTGAATGGTCTGGCACTGCTAAGGTTGGTAGAAAAGCTGAATGGCCAACATGGACGCCAACAGCAAATATGATTAAACGCGAGCCTGAAAAGTATCTTAAATATAAAGATGGCTTAGAAGGCGGACCAAATAACCCACTGGGTTCACGTGCGCTTTATCTTTATAAAGGTAAAAGAGACACTTATTATCGTATTCATGGCACTACAGCGCCATGGACTATTGGTACAGCGCGCTCTAATGGCTGCATAAGAATGGTGAACGATCATGTGGTTGACCTTTATGCAAGGGTTCCAATTGGCACCACTGTTGTGGTTCTTTAAAGCCACTTAAATAGCTTAATTAAAACCTGCATTGATTTATTCAATTGCAGGTTTTTTATTTTGTGGTTGCCTGTTAGTTTTGTAAATGCGAACAAAACATATCATTTAAAAGGCAATTCACCATGGAACTCATCGGTTCGTTAGACGCATTATATCCCTTTCTTATAGCCCTTATTATTGCGGGCGTTGTGGCTGGATTTTTAGCTGGCTTGTTTGGTGTTGGTGGGGGCGCTGTTTTGGTGCCTGTGTTTTATCAAATGCTTGGCGAACTTGGCATTGATGAAAGCATTCGTATGCATTTGGCGGTAGGTACTTCGCTCGCGATTATTGTGCCAACCTCTTTAATGAGTTTTGTAAAACACAAAGCTAATGGTAGCGTTGATATGGCGCTGCTTAACGCGTTTAAGTTGTTTGTGCCCTTTGGCGTAATATGCGCTTCTATTATTACCGTGTTTATTTCTGGTGCTGGGTTGCGTGTTATTTTTGCAGTGCTCTCATTTGCCATTGCTATAAAATTGCTTTTTGGCAAAGAAGAATGGGTGCTTGGAAAAGCACTTCCTGCCAATCCTGTTAAGGGCATTGTGGGCTGGGCTATTGGGTTCTTTTCTACCTTTATGGGCATAGGTGGGGGCACGTTTAACAACCTCTTCATGACCCTATATGGCAGCTCTATGCATAGCGCGGTTGCGACATCCTCTGGGGTTGGGGTGTTGATCGCAATACCTGGTGCAATTGGCTACATTATAGCTGGCTGGGGCAATGCGCTATTGCCAGTATATTCATTTGGTTATGTCAATTTTCTGATGGTAATAATGGTTATACCGCTAACGCTTTTATTTGCGCCCCTTGGCGTAAAAGTGGCACACTTGGTGAGTAAACGCCAATTAGAAGCAAGCTTTGGTGTTTTCTTAATTTTGGTGTCTATTCGCTTTTTTGTAAGTTTGTTTTAGCAGCTTTTGCTAGTCGGTTAAGATAAGCCGATCGCCCTTAATTTCGAACCCGTTTAAACTGCCCAAGAATGACATGCCCAAAAGTGATGTGTCTAAATCGCCTTCTTGCGCGATGAGGGCTCTAATATTGTTGCGCTTTATGCCGCCCAAATCAATTTCATTAAATCTGTAGCGCGCCGTAAATGTTTCGCCATTAGCGGTAGATACAATTGCGTTATAATTTAATGCATCAATTTCTACATTGGCTTTTAAAGCGTCTTTGTGGCTTAAAACAATTACACTTGCGCCCGTATCTACCAAAAAATCAATGGTCTCATTTGCAAGTTTAGCTTTTGCTCTAAAGTGTCCACCTTCACCTCTAATCAGCGTTACTTGTTGTTTGCCCTCAACGCTCACAGTTGAGATAGGGCTACCTGGAATAAGGCCAGCTGTTAGCCTTGATCCAATGTCTTGCAATTCGTAGCGATAGGTGTAGCCAACCATCAAAACTAAGATGATTAAAATCCAAGCAAGACCATCTCTTAAATAGGTGCGCCATTGGCTAAATCTTGGCGAAGAGCCTGCAATAATGGCAGCACCTAAAATGGTGAGAAATAAAACGCCTGCTAGGCGATCATTATCAACCCCAAAGAAATTAGCGCCAGTTGTGTTAAAAATTAAAAACAAAACCGCAGCAACAATTGCACACATTAAGAGCCATAATTGGTTCATGATTTTTGATCGCCTTCTAATTTTTTCATAAATTGCAAAATAGAATAATCATGATTTGATGTGTCTATATTAGTGGCGTTTTCAAGTTTTTCTTGTTTTAGCTTTTGGCGTTTAGTTATTTTGCGCGGCTTTTTTTCTATTGTCTTTAAGCGATCCTCAAGGGTGCTCATAATAGAGGTGCGCTCATTATCAGAGTAATTGACCCAATTGGTTATTTCATCGCCTGTGCGCGCGCAGCCATAGCAATAGCCTGTTTTAAGGTCTATTTGGCAAATGAGTGTACAGGGTGATTGTATTTGTGACACTTGGCAAAGCTCCGCAATTTAGCATTCTTACTCAGGTAGGGCTTAAAGGCTTAAATAGCAAGGTTGTAGCTTTCAACTATTTATTGGCCTTCATAACTCGACAAATATGCACATAAACGATATGCGCTTGATACGTTTATTAAAAGGAAAATTCTGTGTCTGTTTCTGGCTTACCATTTGATGATATTAGAGCGCTGCTCAAAAATTTACCACAAGAAGATACCGACGCGTCTGCTTTAGCAATAGCGCAAAATAAAGCGCTTTCAAATGTCTTTGGTAAGTTTGAGCACCAAGCCACTCTAATGGCATGGCTTGCAGGGTGGAGTGGTAAAAGCCCTATAATTTCGCGTCCGCTAGTTGCTCTATTTGCTGGTTCGCACAAAACTGAATCTGCACTAGATAAAGATGGCTCAGCCGCGCATCACGGTGAATTAGAAACAACCCTACAAAGTGTAACGCGCCTTGCGGCTGGCGGCTCGCCAGTCAATCAAGTTTGCGCAGAGCATGACATTGGCTTGAAGGTATTTGATTTAGCGCTTCAATATCCAGTTGAAGATATTCGAGAAGACGAAGCATTGGACGAAAAAGCAAGTGCGGCAACAATTGGTTTTGGTATGGAATCTATTGCGGGCGGCATCGATCTTTTGGGCCTGTCTGGCTTTGGGAAGGGCGCACGCGTTTCTAGTGCTGCTATCCTAGCTATTCTACTTGATAAGAATGTTGAAGACTTTTTAGAAGCAGGCGATGCACAGGCCATTGCTTTTGCAAAAGAGGCAGTAGAGGCGCATAAAAGCGCTAAAGACAATCCGCTAGAATTGCTAAGGCGCCTTGGTGGGCGAGAGCATTCGGCATTGGCTGGTGGCATTATTGCTGCACGCACAAACCATATTCCTGTTGTGTTTTGTGGGCATGTAGCTTGGTCTGTTATGGCAGTATTGAACCGAGAAAATGCGCAATCATGCCTTCACTGCGTAAGTGCGTCTTATGATGATTTGCTCAACGACGCATTATCTATTGCTCATGTGCTTAACGATGATACGCAGATTAATGATGGCAGTGCATGCGCGCAGGCAATCGCTTATCTAAAATCAAGCGCGGCAGTGCATACAAATACGGTTTTGAATTTAGATTAAAAGCTAGTTTATAAAGAGCAAAATTATTTATCTAACCAACAGCTCTACGCATATTGGTGATGTCTTTTTCGGCTCTTTTTTCTTGTCCCATATTTTGCGTTTTATGCATAACTTCCATAACGCGGGTTACTGGGAAAGATGCAACGGTTCTTGTGCCCACGCGTAATTTTGAAGTGAGTTCAAATTTACCATCGTGCATTTCTGTTAAAGCTTGAACAATTGGCAAGCCAAGGCCCGTTCCTTGTTCTGCGCTTTTAATAGCAATAGAACCTTGCCCAAAAGAGGAGAGTACGATTGGAATTTCGTCCTCTGGAATGCCAGGGCCTGTATCTGTAATAGACAAATATTGCCCACCTGTGCTTGTCCAACCAACCGCAATTTCTATGGTGCCGCTATTTGGTGTGAATTTAAGTGCGTTTGACAATAGGTTTAAGCTGATCTGTCTAATGGCTTTTTCATCAGCCCAGATCATTGGCATATTCGGCTCAATCTTCGTGACCAGATTGATTTGTTTTTGCTTCGCTTTTAGCTGAACCATTTGAAGTGTTTCTTCAACAACATAGCTTAAGCGTGTGGCTTCTTCGTTCAGGTCTTGGCGGCCTGCTTCAATGCGTGAAAGGTCTAAAATCTCATTAATCACATTTAGAAGGTGTTTGCCCGACTTGTTAATGTCAGCGACATAATCTTTGTAAGTGTCATTGCCAAGGGGGCCTAAAACCTCTGCATGCATGACTTCAGAAAAACCTAGAATAGCATTTAGGGGCGTGCGCAATTCATGACTCATGGTTGCCAAGAAGCGTGATTTTGCAAGATTTGCTTCTTCTGCTCTGTGTCTTGCTTGCTCTGACATTGATTTTGCGGTCTCTAATTCCGCAATCAAGCTTTCACGTTCTTCTTTGAATGCAATATCGGTAATGAGCGCAGAACAGTTCTTTTTGCTCATAATAAAGAAGAAAAACTGAGCGCCCAAAATAATAAAGCCCATAAGAATATAGGCATGATTGCCGCTTAGTAGAAATTGCGATGCGAGTGCCAACGTGACTGGCGCTGAAACCACTAGCATTTTTGCGCCAAAACTATAGGCAAATAGCATGGTGAGGGCTTGAAGCACCAACACTGTAGAAAATTGAACGATTGGGTAGCCACCAGAATCGATGCACGCCGTACAATCATAAAACCCTACGGGCAGCCATGATATGGCAACGATAACTTGCGCGACTAAAAAGGTTGAACGCCATTTAGGCAGATTCAAATTTTCTTCTGGTGCTTTAACAAAACGATTGCAAATAGAATGATGGTAGCCAACAGCACAAAGTGCGAGTATGCCCCATAAAATTAAGAAAATTGGATCAATCCACTTGGTTGATACAATGCCAAGTGTAAAAATTAGTGCCGGCATGACAAAGCGGGCATTTAGATGATTTTTTGAATAGTATTTAAAGCGCTCATATTCGTAAATGATTTCTGTTAGCGGCGTAGCATTCACACGATTACGCGTTTCGGATACCAGCTTGTGCGACATGCTCGTTTGCTTTGTCTTATCGACAATAATTTTATCAGTTGAGGATGACTCTGGAGTGTTCATTTTTTATGAGTTTTTAATCGCGTTAAAATTTGCATGTACTAGCTTTGATAATTGCTTAAATGATAAAGCCAAATGGTTAATACTTGTTTAGAATAGACTGTATTATCGGTTGTTTATGAGGCAGAAATGGCCAAAAATTATAACAGATCAAATTATCGTTCAAATTTTAGACGCGTCTTGGATATTTTGGTGGCTTGCGTGTTTTTGTTGGCTTTTGCTTTTGGCACTGCTTTTATCACGCAATATAACGAGCAAGGGCATTTTGGCCCTTTTATAGCTGTAGATGGTGACACGCTTTTAGAAGGCGGTAATAGACTAAGATTAGAAGGGCTTGATGCGCCTGAATATAGGCAAAAATGCAC
>JBGCEA010000204.1:0-7013 GCA_045105915.1 Nitratireductor sp. | reverse complement strand
ATTGCATTAAAAGATTACGGAGGTCCCCATCTGACAGCGCGTTGCGCCCTCAGATGTTTTTGTGCATTGGGTATTTGATATTGCACATTGGTTTTCAAATTTGGTTTTTGCGAGTTGAGTTATTATCTTATGGAAAGGTTCCATAAGAATAAGGAAAAGAATTTGTTTGAATCACTCTCCGACCGTTTAGGCGGCATATTTGACGGACTTACCAAACGCGGCGCGCTTTCTGAAAAAGATGTGTCTGCTGCTTTGCGCGAAGTGCGTCGTGCGCTTATTGAAGCCGATGTTGCCTTAGAAGTCGTGCGTGATTTTGTTGAAAGCGTTCGCACAAAAGCTGTTGGCGCTGAAGTTGTTAAGTCTGTAACGCCTGGCCAAATGGTCGTGAAAATTGTTCATGATGAATTGGTGAAAATGCTTGGCGAAGAAGCAATAGGCCTAGACCTAAATGCGCTTGCGCCTGTTACCATTATGATGGTGGGTTTGCAGGGTTCTGGTAAAACCACAACATCTGGTAAAATTGGTAAGCGCCTAACAGAAAAAGAACGCAAAAAAGTTCTTATGGCATCGCTTGATGTGCGCCGCCCAGCGGCTCAAGAGCAATTGCGCCAATTGGGTGAACAAACTGAAGTAGACACATTGCCTGTGATCGAGGGTCAGTCACCAGTAGATATTGCAAAGCGCGCAAAGCAAGCGGCCAAACTTGGCGGTTATGATGTGCTTATTCTTGATACTGCGGGTCGCACGCACATTGATGAGCCACTCATGGTTGAGATGGCGCAAATTAAGCAAGAAGCTGAGCCGCATGAAATATTGTTGGTTGCAGATGCGCTAACCGGCCAAGATGCTGTGAACCTTGCTCAAAACTTTGATGAGCGTGTTGGCATTACGGGGTTGGTATTAACCCGTGTTGATGGCGATGGGCGCGGCGGTGCGGCTCTTTCTATGCGCGCAGTTACGGGTAAGCCAATTAAGCTTATTGGTATGGGCGAAAAGATGGATGCGCTTGAGGATTTTTATCCATCGCGTATTGCTGACAGAATTCTTGGCATGGGCGATGTTGTATCGCTTGTTGAAAAAGCAGCGCAAACCATTGATGCAGAAAAAGCAGAAGCAATGGCTAAGCGTATGTCGAAAGGCGAGTTCGATTTGAACGACCTTTCGCAGCAGCTAGAGCAAATGCAAAATCTTGGCGGCATGGGCGGTATTATGAAAATGCTTCCTGGTATTGGCAAGATGAAAAAGCAAATTGATGAAGCTGGCATGGACGATAGCGTGTTTAAAAAACAGCAAGCCATCATTTCTTCGATGACCAAAAAAGAGCGCAAATTACCAAAAGTATTAAACGCTAAGCGCAAGCAGCGTGTTGCGGCGGGTTCTGGTACTTCGGTTCAAGAAGTAAACAAGCTTTTGAAAATGCATCAGCAAATGAGCGGCATGATGAAGAAAATGTCAAAAGGCAAAGGCGGCCTTGGCGGCATGGGCGCTGGCATGATGCAAAAAATGATGGGCGGCGCTGGTGCTGGTGGCATGGGCGCGCTTGGTGGCGGCGCTGGTATGGGCGGCATGCCTGACATGGCGAATATGGATCCTAAAGAAATTGAACGCATGGCTAAGCAAATGGGCATGGATCCTAACGCGCTTGGCGGCCCAGGCGGCATGCCAAAATTACCAGGTGGCCTTGGTGGCATGTTTGGGAAGAAAAAATAATGAGTGATGCAGGTGATAAACTTTTGAAGTTACGTAAATCTATAGACAATATGGATGCGGCTTTGATTCACGTGATTGCAGAGCGTTTTAGAATTACTAAAGCGGTGGGCGAGTTGAAGGCGAATAATGATTTGCCAGCATCTGACCCTAACCGCGAAAAAGAACAAATTGCCCGTTTGCGCGCTATGGCGGCAGACGCAGAACTAGATCCCGAATTTGCTGAAAAGCTTCTCAATTTTATTATTGAAGAAGTTATTCGGCATCACAAACAGGCCAAAGGCGAAGCTTAAAACTTCAATATTGGTCAAACCATTTACTAAAAGGAAAATTAAAAATGGCTGTTAAACTTAGACTTGCACGTGGTGGTTCAAAAAAGCGCCCGTTTTATTCAATCGTAGCTGCTGATGAGCGTATGCCTCGTGATGGTCGTTACATCGAAAAAATTGGTACATTTAACCCAATGCTTCCAAAAGATGGCGATCGCGTAGTGCTTAAAACAGAACGTGCTGAAGCATGGCTTAAAGATGGCGCACAGCCAACTGACCGTGTTGCTCGTATTCTTGACGAAGCTGGTTTGATGAAGCGTGAAGCACGCAACAACCCTAATAAAGCGAAGCCAGGCAAAAAAGCGCAAGAGCGTGTTGCTGAAAAAGCTGCTAAAGAAGAAGAAGCTGCGGAAGCGGCTAAGCAAGCAGCAGAAGACGCTAAGGCAGCGGCAGAAGCTGCTAAAGCTGAAGTTGAAGCACCAAAAGAAGAAGCGCCTGCTGAAGAAGCACCAGCTGCAGACGAAGCTGCATCTGAGTAATTCTCATTGCTATAATTTTAAAAGGGCGATCCTAGCGGGTCGCCTTTTTTGTTAGCTATTTACTTTGACATATAAACCAAATTGAGCTTTGACGTTACTTATGAGCGATACAGAAATTCTACTTGCCGTTATAGGCGGTGCGCATGGCATAAAAGGCGAAGTGCGCGTTAAATCATTTACCGATAATCCGTTGGCATTTGGTGACTATGGCAAATTGCACGACAAAAACGGCAATAAATATGCGGTCTTAAAAGCGCGTGTTTCTAAAACTGTTGTTGTGACGCGTTTTAAATCTATCGATACGCGTGAAAAAGCTGAGGCGCTAAATGGCATTGAGCTGTTTGTTGAGCGCGATAAGCTTCCTGAAGTTGAAGATGAAGATGATTTTTATATTTCTGATCTTATTGGATGCGACGCAAACAATGAGGCTGGCGAGCATATTGGTACAGTTTTGGCTGTTCCTGATTTTGGCGCTGGTAATGTGCTTGAAATTTCACCTCTAAAAGAAGGCGGTGGTTTTTCGAGTGATACATATTTTCTGCCTTTCACCAAAGAAGTTGTGCCGCATGTAGATTTGCAAAAATGGGCAATTGTTGTGGTGCCGCCTAAGGAAGTTTCTGAGCGCGATGAAATGAATGAGCAAGGTGATCAGCAAGATGACGTTTAAAGCTTCTATCATAACGCTTTATCCGCAAATGTTTCCAGGCTCATTGGGCGAGTCTTTAGCTGGGCGCGCGCTTAGTAATGGCGCTTGGTCTTTAGAGACCAGCAATTTGCGTGAGCATGGTTTGGGCAAGCATAAAAATGTAGATGAAACGCCAGCAGGGGGCGGCGCTGGTATGGTGCTTCGCGCCGATGTTTTAGCGCCAGCGATTGATGCTGTGAGCGATAGCCAAGATACGCGACCAAGGCTAATGATGTCGCCGCGCGGAAAACCACTTACACAAGATATGGTTCGTGAACTTGCTTCAAGCGATGGTGTTGTCATTGTGTGCGGTCGTTTTGAGGGTGTAGATGAGCGCGTAATTGAAGCGCGTAATTTGCAAGAAGTCTCGATAGGCGATTATATTTTGTCTGGCGGCGAACCCGCTGCAATCGTTCTTCTTGATGCGATTGTTAGACTTTTGCCGGGCGTTATGGGCAATGAGGTTTCTGGAGAAACAGAGAGCTTTGAAACAGGGATGTTAGAGCATCCTCATTATACAAAGCCAGTTGAGTTTGAAGGCAAAACCATTCCAGAAGTTTTAACCTCTGGCGATCATGGCAAGGTAGAAAAATGGCGCCGCGAGCAAGCTGAAAAGCTAACCAAGACGCGACGCCCAGATTTGTTGAATGACTAAACTATTTCAACTTCATTCTTTTCATTAAGCCATCTTTTAAAATGAAGTGATGATGCAGCGCTGCCCCAATATGAAGGAAGAGTATTGCGGCAAAAACCTTCGATACTATTCCGTGCGGTGCGCGTGGTAAGTATTGGTGAAAGTCAGGCAAATTTGCAGTTGAGTTACCAAACAAGATGTCACCTGCTCCAGATAAAGCAATAATGCCAATGCCGCTAACGCTCATGATAATAATGCAAGCGTAAAGCAGGAAATGCACTAAGTGTGACGCTTTTTTCTGCAAATTAGAGATCGTCTCTAGATCCTTTGGTTTTTTATCAAAGAAGGTCCACCATACTATTCTATAAATAGTGAGCAGTAGCGTTATCATGCCAAGCACCACATGGCCGCGTAGCAGCATGGCTTTCATTTGTGGGTCGATTGTGTTGTTTGCCAATGCGCCAAGTACAAACATTGATAATATAAGAACGGCCGTGCCCCAATGTATTAATACGGCAGTCTTGCCAAATTTGGTTGGTGTGCTTTTGTAAGACATAATAATTCCTTTGCAATTTTTCTCCTTGCGTGATTACATAGCATGCAATGTAACTAAATAGCAAGCTATGTATATTATGAATTTTATTAAAGAAAACTCCGCAGGATATATGACTAATTTTGCGGCGCGTTTATTTGCGAAAAAAATGACAGAGCGCTTAGCCCCTGAAGGGCTTTGTGTGGCATATTTGCCTGTCATTTTTGTTCTTATGCACGAATTAGAAAATGGAAACTTAAAAGGCTTAACGCAAAAACAATTGGCTATCTCTATTGATATAGAGCAACCCACTATGGCGGCCACACTATCTAGAATGAAAAGAGATGGGCTTATTAAGACGAGTCCTAATCCTAAAGATGCGAGGAGTTCATTGGTGTGCCTGACGGACTTATGCGTGTCGAAGACGGGTGTTGTAGAAAATGCAAAAAATGAAATTAATGCAGTTGCATTAGCAGAGTTAACTAAAACAGAGCATGATATGTTGCTTAAACTACTTTGTAAGGTCGTAAAATCTTTGCAGTCTGAATAGCTTTCAAAAACTTGATAACTGTATTTGCTTGAAGATGGCAAATAGGTAAGCATTTATATTACCAAACTTTAAGTATTTTTCTTCTTATGAAGCCTGTATTCAACTCATGAATTGGAGATGTGGATGAATACGGTTTTAAGATTAGAAAATGCTGTTTTAGCAATTGTGGCACTTGTTGCGTACCATGTGTCAGGGTTTAGCTGGATTACTTTTGCGATATTTATTTTAGCCCCTGATCTTTCGATGCTAGGCTATTTGATAAACGCTAAAGTTGGCGCGATTTGTTATAATATAGCCCATAGCTGGGCAGTTGCAGGCGCTATAGTGTTGGTTGCATTTTGGCTTAAAAGCGATGTGGGTATGATGGCTGGTCTTATCTTGGCCGCACACATTGGAATTGATAGAGCAATTGGCTATGGTTTGAAGCATTTTAGCGGTTTTAAAGACACGCATTTGGGTTCAATTGGTCAATGATTTTTGAATCGCCGAAAAGAGTCGATTTTGCTCGACAAACCTTCATTTATAGCCTATAGCCCATCCAAATTTTCGGAAAAACCGAAAGAATAAGCAAACGATCAGGTTATAACCATCTGGCGTATCAAAAGTGGGTTGCCGCGACATAATTGATATTGCTCGAATAAGATCGCTCTGGCTTGTTAAATTAAGAGCAAAGATTTTTGGCAAAGTCACGCATTCGATGACCCTGGCCACAAACGTATAAAGGTTAAAGAAATGAACATTATTCAACAGCTAGACGCTGAACAACGCGCTGAAATTGAAGCAAAGCGTAAACTTCCAGATTTTGAGCCAGGCGATACACTAAAAGTATCTGTACGCGTTACTGAGGGTAAACGTACTCGTATTCAGATCTTCGAAGGCGTTTGTATTGCTCGCTCTGGCGCTGGCCTAAATGAAAACTTCACAGTTCGTAAAATTTCTTATGGTGAAGGCGTGGAACGTGTATTCCCAATCTTCTCACCAATCGTTGAAGGCGTGGAAGTAGTACGTCGCGGTAGAGTTAGACGCGCTAAACTTTATTACCTACGTGATCGTCGTGGTAAGTCTGCTCGTATTGTTGAGAACACAAGTGTTCGTGCGAAAAAACTAAACGATGATGAGCGCAAAGCGTTTATGGAAGAAAAAGCACGCGTAGAAGCTGAAAAAATTGCAGCAGTTGAAGCACTGGCGGCTGAAAAAGCAGCTGAAGAGGCTAAAGCAGCAGCAGAAGCAAAAGCGGCTGAAGCAGCAGCAGCGGAAGCGCCTAAAGACGCTGAATAAGCCCTTTTAAGAATTCAAAATATAAAGGCGGTTAGCTTAAGTGCTAGCCGCCTTTTTTGTGTTTGGTGTTAAAAAAGAGATTAGTTTTGCGTGTTCGCAAATTGAGTTGTGGGTCTTGCTATAAAACCTTAGTTGTTTGAATATGAGCACACTGACGTAATTTTTTGGAGATAGCTTTTGTTCGAAATTTTTATTTTAGCGCTAATTGTTGCTTTATTAGTAGTGCATTCAAAGTTTGCGAAATTAGAAGATAAGTTTAGCGTTTTGGAGCGAAAATTTATTGAACTGGCAGAGCAAATAAATGCATCAAGCTCGAGCAAAGCCCCTAAGAAACAAAAGAAGTCTGCGCCAAGTAAAAAGGTGAAACCAATAGAAGAGCCAGAAGATGATGCTGAGGCAGAATCCGTATGGTCTAAATCGGCCGCTCAAAAAACAGCTGCTGCACAAGCAACTACTGATAGTGTTTCCTCGAAAAGTTCTAAAAAATCTGACGAAGGTGGCCGTAAATGGGCTGACTTTGAAAAGCGCATTGGCGAGCAATGGTCTGTTATTGCAGGCGGTCTTGCGATGGCGTTTGGTGCTGTGTTTTTAGTCAAATATTCCATAGATGCTGGTTTGTTGGGGCCTGTACAACGCATAACCTTTGGCTTGCTTGTATCTGCGGGTCTGCTTGGTGGTGGAGAATGGCTAAGAAGACATGATAAAAAGCTATCATTGGCTATTGTTCCTAATGCAGATATTCCAGGTGTCTTAACCGCCGCCGGCATTGTGGGGGCCTTTGCAGCCATATATGCAGGCTATGCTCTATATGATTTGTTT
>JBGCEA010000203.1:0-7598 GCA_045105915.1 Nitratireductor sp. | reverse complement strand
TCAGCTTTTAAAAGATCATCCAGATTGCGCTATGGCACTCGACAAATATCGCATAAACCCCGGCAATGTTGGCTTTAAAGAAAAGAAAGACAAGCAATTTGCCGCCATCATAGAAATGGCAATCAAATACGACAAAGCTGTTCGTATTGGTGTAAATTGGGGCTCTCTCGATCAGGCGTTGCTAACCTCTCTTATGGACGAAAACGCAGCAAATGGATCGCCATTATCTGCGACACAAGTCATGCGCGAAACCATTGTGCAATCTGCTCTTATCTCTGCAGAGCTAGCAGAAGAAATTGGCCTTGGAAGAGATAAAATAATTTTATCGGCAAAAGTTTCGCAAGTTCAAAATCTAATTGCCGTTTATACCGATCTTGCAAAACGTTCAAACCACTCATTGCACCTTGGTCTAACAGAAGCAGGCATGGGCTCGAAAGGCATTGTTGCCTCCAGTGCTGCGCTTGGCATTTTGTTGCAACAAGGCATAGGCGACACCATACGTATTTCGCTCACACCAGAACCTGGGGGTGACAGAACACGCGAAGTGCAAGTAGCACAAGAATTGTTGCAAACAATGGGCTTTAGATCGTTCTTGCCTGTGGTTGCCGCTTGCCCTGGCTGTGGGCGCACCACCTCTACAGTGTTTCAAGAATTGGCACAAAAAATTGAAGCGGATTTACGAAAGAACATGCCTATATGGCGCACAAAATATCCAGGTGTTGAAGATTTAAAGGTCGCAGTTATGGGCTGTATCGTTAATGGCCCAGGCGAATCTAAACATGCAGATATTGGCATTTCATTGCCGGGCACTGGCGAAACACCAGCCGCCCCAATTTATATAGATGGCAAAAAGGCCGCAACTTTGCGCGGCGAAAACATTGCAGGAAAGTTTGAAGAAATGGTCAAAGACTATATTGAAAACAAATACAGCCCTTCATAAACCAAATGCGGCTTAATTAGGCCGCATCAATTTTTGCGCTAACGCCGTTTAAGCCTTCTTCTGCAACCACACGTTTTTCCCATGGTGCAACAGCTAGGCCAGCACCAAAGTGATAGCCTTGCAGATAATCAGCATTCCAGTCCAAAGCCATCAGAGCAGAATCTTCATCTTCGATCCACTCAACCACCGTCTCCATGCCAAGCGCATTGGTAAGTTCAATGAGTGATTTAACAAAAGACTGATTGTCGTAATTTTTCACAAGATCTAAACCAAATGTGCCGTCAATCTTTACAATATCTACTGGAAGGTTTTTCAAGTTTGCAAATGAGGTAAACCCAGAACCAAAGTCATCAATCGCAACTCTGCAACCCATCGACTTAACACTCTCAATAAACTTCCTTGTCTCTTCAAGATCAGTCACAGCCATTGATTCGGTTATTTCAACAATCAAGCGGCTTGCACCATTATCAATAAATCTAAGGCCTGTGCTCAACTTTGAAAGCCACATAGAATCCATAACAGTATCATTGCTAACATTAATTGATAAAACCGCATCTGGATAATCAGTCAACGTTTTAAGCGCCAATTCTAATACACGCGAATCAACCAGTCTGATTAAGCCCAAACGCTCAACTGTCTCAATAAAGTCTTCTGCTGGAATAAGAACATCATCATCTTTTTTCACACGCACCAACGCTTCGTGAAAAGAAGTTTTATAGTTTTTGCCAACAACAGGCTGATAACACAATTCAATCATGTCATTATCTAGAGCCTCAACAATCTGCGATGAGAGCTTTGCATATTGCTTGTTTTTATCATCCATTTTTTGTTCAGCAGAATAAATACCAACACGATTATTAAAATCTGTACTCGCATTTTGCATGCCAATAAATGCAGCATGATAGGCTTCATTGGCGCTTTGTGCGTCTTGCGGCAACAAACATGCACCCACAACGCCACTTGCAGAAATATGCCCACCAGGTGTTTCAATAATTTCTTCGCTTAATGCAGCAAGCAAGCGCTTAGAGGCATGAAACACTTCTTCACTCGAGCATTCATGCAACAATACGCCAAATTTAGAACCAGAGAACCGGCATACAATATCACCAGCGCGCAATTTTGAGCGCACCATTTCACCAGCGGCTTTTAAAACATAATCACCAGATTCAAATCCATAAACATCATTTATCATGTTCATGCGCTCAACAGATAAGATCAAAAAGGCTGACATTTTTCCGTTTACTTTCGCCTCCGAAATACATTTTTCAATGCTCTCTCTCAGCACACGTCTATTTGGCAAACCTGTTAGATCATCTAAGTTAGATTTACGGCGTTTTTCTGCTTCTTTGTTGCGGCGCTCAGTTATGACGCGCACACTACCTTCTGCGCGCATCGGTCGACCTTTATCATCTGGATACCAACAGCCAATATCTTCAATCCAAATTCCAGTTTCAGGCTTTTTAGGATCGAGTTGCAAAAGATAGACGCATCTATACTGAACCGCTTCGCCCGCATCAGATTTATTATCGCCAGTAATAATGGTCGCAAAGCGCGTTTCATGGCTTTCACTACCCAAAAGCTGTTCAAACCCTCTCCCACATAAGTGGCGCGTTTCATCTTCGCTAAGACCAATTAATTTTGAAAAACCATCACTCCAATTCAAAGCATCGCTTTTAATATCCCACGCGTAAAAAGCCTGCCCAGTTGTCTTAGCAATTCTTTCAGACGCTAAACCTGATAAAAGCGCAGAACTTTGCTGATCGCTTGGCATATTTGTGGTGGCTTCATGGTTTTTTGTCATCGAAAAATTCCGGTTGATGTTTGAATCACATAATTTTCTAAAAAAATAATGGAAAACAGTTAACAACCATGTAACTTAAGCAACTCAATTTTGATCAAAAAGGATAGCTAATGCCCTCATTATCACTTGCTAGAGCAAATAAAATAATCCGTGATTCATTTGCAAAAGCAAAAGAACTAAACCTAAAACCAATTGTTGTTGTTGTTTATGATGCAGGCGGAAACCTAAAAGCCTATCAAGCACAAGATGGCGCTTCTAATGGCAGATTTGAAATTGCAGCTGGCAAAGTGCGTGTAGCACTTGCAACTGGCACGGGCTCTCGCTGGGCAGACGCTCAACAAGCAACAAGACCTCACTTTTTAACAGGTTTAGCCAGTGTAATTGAGGGTGGCATAGTGCCTGTTGCTGGCGGCGTTTTAGCCAGAGACAGTAAAGGCAATATCATTGCAGGCGTTGGCATTTCTGGCGACACAGCAGACAACGATGAAATTGCAGCACTTGCTGGCATAGCCTCATGTGGGCTAACGCCAGATACAGGTGCTTAGTAGTTTAAATTAAGGTTGGGTGGCTTAGTAACCGCCACCCACCGAAACATCTCTTGATGCAGAGCGTATAGAAACTGAAAAACCAGCAACAACATCTACGAATGTAATCACCATCAAAATGAAGAATACGGCATGCGCAGCTGCTGGCACCAACAAGAATTCTACTAAAAATGCGACAAAAACAAATGTCGATAACAGATGGTCGATAATCGAAGAAGGCCCAATTCTTGTGGCTTTCATGATTTCAAAGAACAATAGCAACAAGCCAAAGGTCACCATCAAGTCACCCATTGTCATTACCCAAACAGCGCCAGACAGCATTGGAAGCGTTAAAATATCAGACTGCCAAATATCCACTTCAGCATTTGAACCAAAAAATATCATTACATTATAAACAATGAATGGCACGATCATCAAAGGTACGTTTGTAAACACTTGTCTTCCCCTAAAATCTAAAGAACGATTATCGCTCTAAACGACAATTTGTACACTTTTTGCACAAAATCAGCCCAATTAACAACAATTACTCAATAAACAGGGCAATAAAAAAGGCCGGTTAATAAACCGACCTTTAAATTATTAGATTTTAAAAGCAATTAAACGCTGTCTTTTGCTTCCAAAATTTGACGACCACGGTACATGCCTGTTTTCAGGTCAATGTGGTGTGGGCGGCGTAGTTCACCAGAATCTTTGTCTTCAACATAAACTGGCTTCTTTAGCGCGTCAGTTGAACGGCGCATGCCGCGTTTTGATCTAGATATTTTACTCTTAGGTACGGCCATTGCCTATACTCCAAAATTAATAAGGGACTGTTATATTTGCAGATAAACTTTAATTTAGAGCTACAAGAGTCCAAACATTGTTCTCAAGGTGCGGCTTATACATATAGAATCTACTTTTGACTAGACCTTTTTCATATTTTTTCGACTCGCATCAATTTTGCCTATTTCAAACACTTAACATAAGCGCCAGCTTGCCTTGCCCGTTTTGCTACAATATTCGCCACGCGGCGCATAGATTTAGTAGGTTTTGCTGCGTTTCTGCCTACTGGATTGGGCAAAGTAACCGTTAATAAAGAAGCTTGTTTAGCAGAAAGTTTCTTGGCGCTTCGCTTAAAATATTTTTGAGATGCGGCCTCAATGCCAAACACGCCCTCATCCCATTCAGCAATATTCAAATAAATTTCCATTATTCTGCGCTTAGAAAGAACCGCATCGAAATAAAGCGCCAAAGGCACTTCTAGGCCCTTTCGAATATAAGAACGTGAATTCCATAAGAATAAATTTTTCACGCTTTGCATTGTAAGCGTGCTAGCGCCTCTGGTTTTTTCACCCTCTAAAGCACTATCAATAACAGTATTTAGAGCTGCCCAATCAACGCCATTATGCGCACAAAACTTGCCATCTTCAGACATAATGACCGAATTTCTTAAAACTGGCGCTATGTCTTCAAGTGGCACCCAAGTTCTTTCAACCTTTTGAAGGCTCGCATATCTTCCAAGCATTAAGGTTGAAACTGGGTTTATAAAATTAAATTTATACAACAAGCTCAAAACAAACGGCAGCAAAACTAAAATAGCGATGATGCGCAAAACCCATTTATAAATGCGCGTTTCACGTATTCTGCCAATAAGACCCTTTTTAGCATTGCCTTTTTTACGGACATTGCTTTTAGCGGCTTTAGCCTTCTTCTCTTTATTCTTTTTTTGGGTCAATACACGCTCAACAACACAAATAAGTTAAAACCAACATCAAATCGTTTTTGCTCTTTATCACACATGCAACTTATCTCAAGTAAGGCGCATTTTTGGTGCGCTCAAAAATAAGCATTCATAAACAATGACATTGACCAAATTCAAAACTACTGCCATCTAATAAAACAATATGTGTTTTGTGAGTTGAAAGAATAAAATGCCCGCAATAGTTGAAAATAAATTCCAAAAAGCATTTCAAGCAACCTTAGCAAAAAATGCCGAAAATGTTGCAACAGAACTTGAAAAGCAATTAAGCGACAAGCTTTTAAAAAATGAAATTGCCAGACCACAAACCCTCATAAATGCTATGCAACATGGCGCATTAAATGGCGGCAAAAGAATTCGTCCATTTTTAGTGCTTGAAACCAGCAAATTATTTGGCATTACAAACAAGTCCGCCCTTAGAACAGCAACAGCCCTTGAATGCGTGCATTGCTATTCGCTTATCCATGACGATCTTCCAGCAATGGACGATGATGATTTAAGACGTGGCCAACCAACGGTGCATAAAAAATTTAACGAAGCCGCGGCAATATTAGCAGGCGATAGCCTTTTAACACTAGCTTTTGATATTTTGGCAGATCCAAAAACACATAAAGATGCCAACATTCGATCAGAGCTCGTTTTGCAATTGGCAAGGGCAAGTGGTGTTGGCGGCATGGCTGGCGGCCAAATGCTAGATTTAGAAGCAGAAGAAACATCAATAGACGCTAGCGCCATCAAAATTATGCAATCTATGAAAACAGGTGCGCTATTGCGCTATGCCTGCGAAGCCGGTGCAATTTTGGGAGGCGCGACAAAAGCCGAACAATTAGCGCTTAAAAAATATGGCCAATATATAGGCCAAGCATTTCAACTTGCAGATGACATATTAGATGTCACTTCAAACGAAGCGCAAATGGGAAAAAAGGTTTCAAAAGATCAAGAGGCTGGAAAAGGCACATTGGTCAACCTATATGGAGTGGATGCAGCACAAGAAGCCGCAAATAAACTAACCATGCAAGCTATAAAAATAATCGAACCTTTTGGAAGCAAAGCGCAAACGCTAATTCAATGCGCTCAATTTATTGTTTCCAGAACCAATTAATAAATCTGTTTCCAATTGGAGCCAAAAATGAGCGACGAAAATAAATTTCCACCAGAGAGCAATTTACCAGCAGGCTATGTAGTGCCAGATGTATGGGAAATGAACGCGCCAAATGGCGGCGAATTTGCCAGCACCAACAAACCAACTGCGGGTGCACAATTTGAAAAAGAGCTACCAAAAGGCAAGCATCCTTTTCAGCTTCACTCTTTAGCCACACCAAACGGCGTTAAAGTAACTGTCATGTTAGAAGAGCTTTTAGCGCTTGGACATGAGGGCGCAGAATATGACGCTTACTTAATTAACATTGGTAAAGGCGATCAATTTGGTTCTGGCTTTGTAGAATTAAATCCAAATTCAAAAATTCCAGCCCTTCTTGATACCACCACAGACACACGTATTTTTGAGAGCGGCTCAATTTTGCTTTATCTAGCAGAAAAATTTGGTGCGTTTTTACCAACAGACGTTAAGGCAAAAACAGAAGTCATGAACTGGCTGTTTTGGCAAATGGGCTCTGCGCCTTATCTTGGTGGTGGCTTTGGTCACTTTTATCACTATGCACCAATGAAAATTGAATACTGTATTGATCGTTTTTCAATGGAAATAAAGCGCCAGCTTGATGTGCTGGATAAACAACTTGTAGATAATAAATTTATTGCAGGCAACGAATACACAATTGCAGACATTGCAATTTGGCCTTGGTATGGCGGCTTAGTATTAGGCTATCAATACGCAGATTCTGCTAAGTTTTTAGAAGCGCATAAATATACAAACGTAATGCGCTGGGCCAAAGAAATTGGCGAACGCCCTGCTGTAAAAAGAGGCCGTGTGGTAAACAGAGGCAGTGGGCCAGAAAACGAACAATTGCACGAGCGCCACAGCGCAAGTGACATTGATAAATTAGGCTTGTAAATTTTTATAAGAACGAACGAAGCAAAAACGGAGGGCAAATGATGAAAAACAAAATATGCCTTCCGTGTTTAGCCGCTTGGACTTTGATTATTGCTTGTCTTTTGCTAGCAGTGTATTTGCTAGACTTTGTTTAATCACACTTTAGCAGCTTTCAAGCACAACAAACTTTAACACCACCAATTGCTGGAATATTTAAAATGGCACTACCCTATATGACAAAACATAAAGGCATTCCCTCTGGTTTGCCGGGCACTGGCCATCAGTTTACTCTAAGACGCGCAAATCCAAAGGGCGCGTCTAAGCTTTTTGCAAAACGCAGATATGCAGATCGTTCTAAAAAAGACACGCTTGCTGACACCGCATTTTTGCATGCGCTTTGGCATAAGTTCGCAGACGAACCATTTGAGCGCGGCAATCTAGACGCCGGCAGAATTGCTTGGTTATGGGAGCGCGAAATTGTTCCTGCAGAAGACCCTTTTGACTTGGTATCTTACGAAGCGCTTATCTGCATTGATGAAAACATTGCACGCAAAAGCTTTCCAGATGCATTCTTAGATGTTTTA
>JBGCEA010000202.1:0-6726 GCA_045105915.1 Nitratireductor sp. | reverse complement strand
CCAATAGCGCAATTTGGTAATGTGTGTGTGGGTATTCAGCCAGCGCGTGGTTATAATATTGATCCTACACAAACATACCACTCTCCAGATCTTGTGCCGCCTCATGGTTATTTTGCATTTTATGCTTGGCTTAGAAAGCATAACAAATCGCATGCTATTATTCACATGGGTAAGCATGGCAATCTTGAGTGGTTGCCGGGCAAAGCACTTGCGCTAAGCCAGAGATGTTACCCTGAAGCGGTGATGGGTGCATTGCCAAATTTATATCCATTTATTGTGAATGATCCAGGCGAGGGATCGCAAGCGAAGCGGCGCATAAGCGCTGTTATTATTGATCATTTAACACCGCCTTTAACCAGAGCTGAAAGCTATGGCCCGCTTCGTGATTTAGAAGCTTTGGTGGATGAATATTATGAGGCGAGTGGGAATGATCCAAGACGTTTGGTTTATTTGAAAAAGCAAATTTTAGAGCTGATTGCTGATATTGGGTTAGACGTAGATGCTGGCATTAAAAAGAATGATGATGAGAATGAAAAGCTAGAAAAATTAGACGGCTATTTGTGCGAACTGAAAGAGATGCAAATTAGAGATGGGTTGCATATTTTTGGCGCATCGCCGAGCGATAATTTGTTGCACGATTTAACTTGCGCTTTGGTGCGTGTGCCGCGCGGTGATGGTGCGGGGCATAACCAAAGTTTGCAACGCGCAATAGCGCTTGATCTTGATTTGAATTTTGATCCACTTGATTGCGATATGAGCAAAACTTGGACTGGCGCTAAACCAAAAATATTAGAAATGATTGAGGGTAATTGGCGCAGTCATGGTGACACGGTTGAGCGCATCGAAATGCTGGCTTTGAAGCTGATTAATGGCCAAGTTAAATGCGACACAAAATGGCAAAACACGTCTCAAGTTTTAGAGCATGTTTTTGAAACCCTTATGCCAAATGTTGAGGCGTGCGGGCGCGCAGAAATTGATGGTATTTTAAATGGCCTAAATGGCAAGTTTGTAAAGCCGGGGCCAAGTGGCGCACCTACCAGAGGGCGCGATGATGTGCTACCAACTGGGCGCAATTTTTTCTCAGTTGATAGTAGATCAGTGCCAACAAAAGTTGCTTGGGAACTTGGCCAAAAATCTGCAGAACTATTGATTGCTCGCTATCGCCAAGATGAAGGTGAATGGCCAACATCATTTGGGCTTTCGGCATGGGGCACTTCTAACATGCGCACTGGCGGTGATGATATAGCGCAAGCGCTCGCTTTAATTGGCGCAAAGCCTGTGTGGGATAATATGTCGAGGCGCGTCACTGGCTATGAAATACTGACACTTGCGCAATTAGGCAGGCCGCGTATTGACGTGACTTTGCGCATATCTGGCTTCTTTAGAGATGCTTTTCCTGCACAAATTGAACTGTTTGATAAAGCCATTCGCGCCATTGGCGCGTTGGATGAACCTGCAGAAGACAACCCAATTGCACAAAGAATGCAAATTGAAGCTGAAAAACACATTGATTCTGGCATAAGCCAAGAAGATGCAATGCATAAAGCAGGCTTTAGAATATTTGGCTCTAAACCCGGCGCTTATGGGGCTGGCCTTCAAGCCCTTATTGATGAAAAGGGCTGGGATAAGAGCGAAGACTTAGCCAATGCTTATTTGGCATGGGGCGGTTATGCGTATGGCGCTAAAGATGAGGGCAGCAAAGAGCATGATGCATTTGTGCAGCGCCTTAGTGGTGTTGAGGCGGTTATTCATAATCAGGACAATAGAGAACATGATTTGCTGGATTCAGATGATTATTATCAATTTGAAGGTGGTATGAGCGCGGCTATTAAGCATGTATCTGGCGAGCGCCCTAATATGTATCACAACGATCATTCGCGCCCAGAAAAACCAGTGGTGCGCGCCCTAGAAGAAGAAATAGCACGTGTTGTGCGTGCACGTGTTGTAAACCCAAAATGGATAAAAGGCGTTATGCGCCATGGCTATAAGGGTGCATTTGAAATGGCGGCAACGCTAGATTATTTGTTTGCATTTTCTGCTACCACTGGCGCCGTGCAAAATCACCATTTTGACATGGTCTATGATGCGTTTTTGGCAGATGAAGAGGTTTTGGAGTTTTTAAAAGACAAAAACCCTGAAGCTTTAAAAGAAATGGCAGATAGATTTTTAGAGGCACAAGCAAGAGAGCTATGGACACCTAAGTCAAACTCAGCCAAGTTTGAACTAGAGAAATTAGTGCAAACGCCGGAGCCAAGCGCATGAGTGTAAAAAATCTATTTCATGCCTTTCATGATTATTTGTCTATGCGCTCTGGAGAGCCTGTTGATGCATTTTTGCAAGATGCCGACTGGAATGTGACTGAGCGAAGCGCAACGCCGAATGTGGGTGTTGAGCTAAATTTGCTGAATGCAGCACAAACACACTGCGGCTCTGGTGAGCGCTATTTGGTGAAAACGCTTATTGAATGTGCTCCCTCACTTGTTTGGCACAAGCGCCAAATAGCCGAAAAGCAAGTTAGCTTTGTTGAAATTATTGGGCCGCGCGGGCATTTTCCCTCTTCTAGTATAGCAGGTGGCATTATGTTTTTAGATGCTGGTGCTCAATTAGAAGATTATTATTTTAGTGCAGAAGAATTGCTTATTCCGCTAAATGAAGGCGCTGAATTTAGCATGGATAGCAAAGCATTTTCTGCGCAAAAAAGCGGTACAATTTTGTTTCATGAATCAAATGAAAGACGCGCCATAAAAACGAATGATACGCCCTTGTTGGTTGCCTATGTGTTGCGCGATGGCGATTTGCAAGAACAAGCCCAAACATAAAGCGAGGACGATATGGTTGAAAAATCTGAACGACTAAAGAATATGAGCGAAGACGAATTGAATGCACGTCATGCTGATAAAATGAAAAAGAAGAAAGCCGCGCGTGATAAAATTATTGCTACCAAAACAATCGAAAAAGGATTGGTTATGGTGCATACGGGCAAAGGCAAGGGCAAGTCTACGGCTGCGTTTGGTATGATTTTTAGAGCGATTGGCAATGGCATGCGCGTTGGTGTTGTGCAGTTTGTTAAGGGCAAGTGGGGCACTGGCGAGCGAAAAGTTTTAGAAGCCTTTCCTGACCAAGTTGAAATTACGGCTATGGGCGATGGTTTTACTTGGGAAACGCAAGACCGCGCACGCGATATTGAAGCTGCTAAACAAGCATGGGAGCGCGCCAAGGCTATGATTAATGATCCTGAAATTGATATGGTGCTGTGCGATGAATTAAACATTGTACTTCGCTATGATTATTTGGACGTAAATGAAGTGATTGCGTTTTTGGAGACAAAGCCAGAAATGAAACATGTTATTATTACGGGTCGCAACGCAAAAGATGCGCTTATGGAAGCCGCTGATTTGGTAACAGAAATGGAAATGGTAAAGCATCCATTTCGCTCTGGTGTTAAGGCGCAAGTGGGTGTTGAATTTTAAGCAAAGCTTTTGGGAGAGTTTGCCATGTCACAATCTGTTTTTATTGAGGGCTTGAAACGGCTTTTGGGCGGCAATCCTTCGGTTCGCAAAGTTGCGGATGACTTGCAACTCACCTCTGAACTTATTTTGTTAACACGCATGATGTTTGCTGATGGCATGTTGAAAGCTGAAGAGAAAATTAGCTTTCAAAAAATATGTGTTTCTGTTTTTGGTCTTGAGCCAGACGATATTCCACAAGTTGTGCAGTATTTAAAAGATTTTGGTTATGAGACGAGTTCTTGGGATGCGGCGGCCATGTTTAATGAAATGGATGATGGGCGAAAAAGGCTGCTTTTGCTGAACATGCTTGAGATAGCAAAGTCTGATAATGAGCTGCATTCGAATGAAGCGGAGCTGATAAAAAAGACCGCAGAAACATTGGGGCTTTCGCCTGAAGATATTGCAAATACACATTAGGTGCTTTGCATAAATTTAAGATTTTTAAGTTGGGTCTTTTACTCAAAATCAATTGACCCAATTGATCGGCCTCTATAGGTTGCAAATAAATGACGGTGCCTTGATGATGTGTATATCTGACAAAAGGCTGAGACCGATTTTGGTGCGGTTGACCTATACAAGGAACCAAGCCCAAAGCTGTCAGATGAATGCTATGACTTGAAATATTCAAATCTAATTTAGCGCATCTTTTCAGGTTTCAGCTCACATTCAGATTTTACACTCTTTCAAAAGGCGCTTTTGAATGGAGATTGATTGTGCGAATTTTATTGGGTTTTTCTTTTGTTTGTTTAATGCCATCTGCTGCATTTGCCCATCTTGGACATGTTGGCGAATTGGCTGGCCATGGGCACTTAATTGCTGTTGGCGCTGGTGTTGTTGCTGTGGGGCTTGCCGCATTGCTTGGTAAAAAACCTAAGGATGCAAAAGATGCTGATGCAGAAAATGATGAAGACACCATAACAGATGAAGACGAACTAGAAGGCGCTACAAGCTAATGGCTTTAAATTTACCAAAAGATACAGGCATTATGATTTGTGGGCATGGTAGCCGCAACCAAAATGCAGCTAAAGAATTTGCAACTTTGTCTGAAGGCTTGAAAGAGCGCTATCCTGATTATCCAATTGAATATGGCTATCTAGAATTTTGTAATCCAGTTATTCATGCTGGTTTAGATGCGCTAAAGGCGCGTGGCGTAAAGCGTGTACTGGCAGTGCCTGGCATGTTGTTTGCCGCAGGGCACGCCAAAAATGATATTCCATCAGTGTTGAACACTTATGCGGCGCAAAACCCAGAAATGAGCATTGAATATGGCGCTGAATTGGGCGTTGATCTTAAGATGATCCGAGCTGCAAGTGAGCGTATTGAAGAGGCTTTGGCACAGGTGGACGATAGCGTGTCTCGCCACGAAACTTTGCTAATGGTTGTTGGGCGTGGCTCTAGTGACCCTGATGCAAACTCTAATGCAACTAAAATTATGAGGATGCTATGGGAAGGTATGGGCTTTGGTTGGGCTGAGACTTGTTATTCGGGTGTTACATTTCCGCTGGTTGAGCCGGGCTTAGAGCATGCGGCTAAACTTGGTTATAAGCGCATTATTGTTTTTCCATATTTTCTTTTTACTGGTGTGTTGATTAAACGCATTTATAGCTACACCGATGAAGTGGCGGCGCGCCATAAAGACATTGAATTTATCAAGGCTGGTTATTTGTCTAATCACCCATTGGTGCTGGATACATTTGAAGAGCGCTTGCAAGATATATTAGATGGCAATGCAGTTATGAATTGCCAAATGTGTAAGTATCGTGAGCAGGTATTGGGGTTTGAAGACCAAATTGGTTTGGCGCAAGAAAGCCACCACCACCATGTAGAGGGCATTGGGGGTGGTTTAGAAAACTGTCCTTGTAATGGCGATTGCGATGCTTCGTGCCGCGATGAGGATTTTTGTAAAAAGCATGATCTTCCTTGGACGCCTTTGCACACACATGATCATGCACACGACCATGAACATGAACATGGTCACTCGCATGATCATTCGCATGAGCACGGTCATAGTCATGATCATGATTACTCAAAAGATCATGGGCACCATCATCATCCATATCCGCATGCCGATCATCCGCTAGGGCCTGTGACCATGCAAAAGCCAGCAAAGAATAAGAAGTAGTCTTTATGGCGTATGAGTACATAAAAGACCCAGCTCAAATTTATAAAAACTCTTTTGCTATTGTAGAAGATGAAGCAAAATTAGAAGGCTTGAGTGATGCAATGAAACGCGTTGCTGTTCGCTTGGTGCATTCTTGCGGCATGGTCGATATTGTTGACGATTTGGCATTTTCAAATGAGGCCGCTGAAAAAGGCGTTGAGGCGCTTTTAAAAGGTGCGCCAGTTTATTGTGATGTTGAAATGGTGAAAGCCGGTATTATTGAGCGTAATTTGCCTTCGCCCTCGCGTCTTGTTTGCACTCTAAACGATAGACGTGCAGGCCATCATGGCAAAGAGAATAATAACACCAGAAGCGCTGCAGGTGTTGATTATTGGGATGAACTTGGCGGCTCTATTTGTGTAATTGGCAATGCGCCCACGGCATTGTTTCGTTTGTTAGAGCGTATTGAAGAGGGCGCAGAAAAGCCCGCTTTAATTGTGGGCATTCCGGTTGGTTTTGTGGGTGCTGTTGAATCAAAAGATGCGCTTATAGCAAACCCTTTTGATCTACCCTATATTGCAATTAAAGGCAGACGCGGTGGCAGTGCCATGGCTTCTTCTGTTGTAAACGCGCTTTCTTTTTTAGCTAAAGAAGCTAAGTGAGAGGCCGCGCAAAATGAGCAACACGCATTGGCTTAGTATTATTGGCATTGGCGATGATGGATTAGATGGCTTAAGCGCGCAAGCACGCTCTGCTTTGCAAGAGGCTGATAAAATTATTGGTGGTGAGCGTCATCATTCTTTAACATCCGAATTTAAAGGCGAGCGAATTTCGTGGCCTTCTCCTTTTGATGTGATGCTAGATGTGCTTGAAAAAAGTCGACATCAGAAAGTTGTTGTTTTAGCGACTGGCGATCCGTTGTGGTATTCGGTTGGAACGCGTATTTTAAAATCAATTAGACCTGAAGAAATAAAGTTCTTTCCTCAAATTTCTGCGTTTCAGTGGGCAAGCGCTCGTATGCAGTGGAGTATGGCAGATTGTAATTGCCTAACAGTGCATGGGCGCGAAGTTGTGCAAATTCTGCCTGATATTGCTCCCAATGCAAAATTATTGGTT
>JBGCEA010000201.1:0-9620 GCA_045105915.1 Nitratireductor sp. | reverse complement strand
TTTAGGCGTATCGCAAAGATCAGCCTCGACAAAATCAAACTTCTAATAGCCCATGCCTTTAAGCTCATATAAAGATTTTGGAGAACTGTTTATAAAATTATCAACAATCAACACTTCATGGTTAGCGTCCAGCGCTGCCACCAATATATTTGTGCCAATAAATCCAGAACCACATGTTAAAACAATCCGCATATGGCCTCAACTTTATAAAAGTTTCAAATTAGTCTCTTGAACTGTACTAATTAACACGCAAACTATTAATATAACTTAACTTTATTATACCATTGAAATAAGAGCGTATGTTAGCTGCGCCGCGCTAAAGTCCCATGCTGCGCTTTGCGCATTTGGCGCTAATTCTACAACATCTAGGCCAACGCACTTTCGCCCTTTTAAAGCACTTTGTACAATAGAAAGCGCTTGATAATAACCAAGACCACCTGGCACAGGCGTGCCAGTTGCTGGCATAATAGATGGGTCTAATCCAGCTACATCAAAGCTGACATAAACATGCTCAGGAAAATCATCTGGAAGTGAAATGCTATTAATATTTTGCGTTACCAATTCTTGCGCATCTTTAAAATAAACACCGCGCTCTTTTCGCAATTCATCTTCTTGACGGCACAGCGCCCTTACGCCAAATTGCGCCAGCGAATGCCCATCTTGCGTGAGCAAATTCATGACAGAGGCATGGCTATGCTTTTCACCTTGATATGCAATGCGCAAATCTGCATGTGCATCAATTTGAATGATGCCAATGTTTTTGTTTAGCGCACGCGCAACACCGCTAACCGCGCCATATGTAAGCGAATGTTCACCGCCCAAAGTAACTGGTATTTTACCCTGTTGGCTCACTTGCTGGCACGCCCCCGCCAAACGCTCCATAATGCTTGGCAAGCCCCCCTCGCAATCTATTGGTGCAATGGTTGCAATGCCTGCCTCGCATGGCTCAGCACAATTATAAAAGCGCTCTAACTCATTGCTGGCATCTATAATAGCGCTAGGGCCATTTGCCGTGCCAGAACCATAAGAAACGGTGCGCTCTAGAGGCATAGGTATAACTACAAAGCGAGCATTTTCGCCGCGTTCTTCATCGCTTAATTCAGAATCTAAAAACACCATCTAAGAAAGCCTATTCAAAAAATCTTCATAGCCAAATTCTTTGACCACTTTCAATTCATCGCTGTGCGAATTCCAAATGGCAATGCTTGGCAGTGGAATACCGTTAAACGTATTGGTTTTAACCATCGAATAATGCGCTTGATCTAAAAAGGCAAAACGATCCCCAATTTCAAATCCTTTTTCGTTTTTATAATCGCCAATCACGTCGCCCGCCAAACAAGATGGTCCACCAAAGCGAAACACTTTGCCTTCCTTCGCCTCGCCCAGCATAGCTGGCCTATAAGGCGCTTCAATAACATCTGGCATGTGGCACGTCGCAGAAATATCTACAATTGCCAATGGCATTTTGTTATGCGTGATATCAATAATCTCGCCAACCAGAACACCAGCGTCTAGCGCCACAGCTTCGCCGGGCTCTAAATAGACATCTACTTTATAACTTTCACGAATAGATTTGATCATTTCAATCAAACCTTCGCGATCATAATTGTCGCGCGTTATGTGGTGCCCACCGCCGAAGTTGACCCACTTTATGTTATCCAAAAAAGGCTCTAACTTTTGCTTTGCGCTTTCCCATGTGCGTTTTAAAGGCTCAAACCCCTGCTCGCATAAGGTGTGCATATGAATGCCTTCAACACCCTGCATTATGTCTGCATTTAGCTGAGAAATTGGAACACCAAGGCGTGAACATGGCGCACACGGATCATAACGTTCTGTTGTGCCCTCGCTATGTTCTGGGTTTATACGAAGACCAATTTGCTTTCGAAAATCATCTTCAACCATCCATCCAAATTTTTCTTTTTGGGCGGCAGAATTGAAGATCACATGATCACTACAAGCCAAAACTTGCATCATATCTTCTTCGCGATAGGCTGGCGAAAAAGTAGAAACAGTACCACGTAATATGCAGTATTTTTCTTTACCAAGCTGCGCTTCAAATTTGCCAGATGCACAAACGCCATCCAAAAAATCATTGATGAGCGGCGCAAATGAAAACATAGAAAATGCTTTTAAAGCCAATAATACTTTTGCGCCTGAACGTTTTTTAACGTCAGCCAGCACACGCAAATTATATTCAATAGCAACTTCATCTACCACAAAGCATGGCGTTGAAACCCTGCTCAAATCTAACTGGCCAAAGTTATTTTCTTCACCAGATTGTGGCATTAATTCTGACATTAAATTTCCTAAATTAAACGCTTAGAAAGAAACAGGGCCATCTAACTCATGCACTTGCCAAGGCAAGCCATGCGCGTTTAGCATATCCATATAGTCATCTGGGTCTAGCTGTTCTGTGTTCCACACACCAGCTTTCGCCCAATTACCCTTTAAAATCTGCGCTGCGCCAATCATTGCAGGCACGCCAGTGGTATAAGCAACAGCTTGGCTGCCAACTTCCTCATAGCACACTTCATGATCGCAAATATTGTAAATGTAATAGGTCTTTTCAACACCATCTTTAAGGCCAGTTGCAATGTCGCCAATACAGGTTTTGCCTTTGGTCAATTCACCAAGCTCACCTGGATCTGGCAATACAGTTGCCAAAAATTGTAGCGGAATGATTTCTTGGCCATTATGGTTCACTGGCTCAATAGAGGTCATGCCAATATTTTGAAGAACACTAACATGATTGATATAAGCATCGCCAAAGGTCATCCAAAAACGTGCGCGCTCTAATTCAGGAAAATGCGTCTTCATGCTCTCAAGCTCTTCGTGATACATGAGAAACATATTCTTTTTGCCAACGGCTGGAAAATCAAACTCTACCTTCGTGCTCATGGCAGCAGATTCGACCCAAGCGCCCTCTTCTCCATCTTTGCGCTCCCAGTGCCTTGCAGGCGCAGTAACTTCACGAATATTAATTTCAGGATTAAAATTGGTCGCAAAGGCTTTGCCATTATCGCCGCCATTACAATCCAAAACATCAATTTGGCGAATAGTGTCTAACTTGTGCTTGCGCAGCCAAGTTGCAAAAACAGAGGTCACCCCCGGATCAAAACCAGAACCCAAAATGGCTGTTAAGCCAGCTTTTTTAAAACGCTCTTGATAAGCCCACTGCCAGTGATACTCAAATTTCGCTTCATCTTCAGGTTCATAATTTGCAGTATCTAAATAGTTGATGCCAGCTTCTAAACAAGCATCCATCAAAACCAAATCTTGATAAGGCAAGGCAAGGTTTACCAAAAGCTCTGCGCCGCTCTGTTTTATAAGCGCAACAGTTGCCGCAACATCCATAGCATCAAGCTCAGCCGTTTTAATTTTTACGCCAGTGCGTTTTTCAACTTCTTTTGCAATATCTTCGCACTTAAACTTGCGCCTACTTGCCAATGTAATATCGCTAAAAATATCAGCGTTCATTGCCATTTTATGAACAGCAACCGAACCAACACCGCCAGCACCTACAACTAAAACTTTGCTCATTTATTTAACTCCAACAAGCCGCGCTTGTATATTTGTTATGCATCTTCAAAATAAGTATAGCCTTTTAAGCTATCTTTATATGCAGCAATTAAAACCTTACGTTCTTTAACACTAAGTTGCTCATCGCTAACCGCATTATCAACCATTTTCTTAAAATTATTAAGGCAACGATTTGCATCATATTCTACATATTCCAGCACTTGCGAAATAGTATCACCTTCCACTTCGTGCAACAATTTAAAGCCGCCCTTTGTGGTAAGATCAATGGTAACAACATTTGTATCGCCAAACAAATTGTGCAAATCGCCAAGAGTTTCTTGATAAGCGCCCACAAAGAACACGCCAACATAATACGCTTCACCTTCGCTCAACTCATGAACAGGCAAATTGCTCGAAATTCCATCGGCCAAAACAAAGCGATCAATTTTACCATCGCTATCGCATGTAATATCTGAAAGCACGGCTCTTCGCGTTGGCACTTCGTTCAAGCGTTGCAGTGGCACTATAGGGTGAATTTGGTCAATCGCCCATACGTCTGGCAAAGATTGAAACAGCGAAAAATTGCCATGATACATATCTACAAAACGGTTAAGCTGCTCACCCAATTGCTCAGATATTTCGCATGTATAAGACACTTTTTTGATTTTAGAAATCAGGTGCCTAAAAATACGTTCGCCCTTAGCAACCGCGCGAATATTGACATTGCCATGCATAAAGAACGAGCGTAATTCGTCTCTATAATAAAGCGCATCACTCAAACATTCTTGCAGGCGCTCAGGCGATATATATTCTTGAATAGCAATCAAATCACCAATCAAATGATGATCGTCTTTTTGCGCGCTTACATCTTCTGCATCTGAGTACAGTTCTGTGTCTAAAATATCAAAAACCAACATAGAAGAAAGCGCCACAACACCGCGTCCGCTCTCTGTCACAATTGTTGGGTGCTCAATACCAGCGCCATCTAATGCATATTTTAAAATCTCCACCACATTGGTGCAATATTCTTCCATCGTATAGTTGATAGAGTTTTCATTGGCCTGCTTTTCGCCCGTATAGTCTACGCCCATACCACCGCCAAGATCGAGATATTTTAGCGGAACACCAAGCGATACTAACTCAGAATAAAAACGGCTTGCTTCACTCACCGTGCCACGCACATCATTTATGTTTGCAACTTGGCTACCCAAATGGCTGTGTTGCAGCACCAAACAATCGAGCATGTCTTCTTCGCGCAAACGATCAACAACATCTAAAACTTTATCAGTACGCATACCAAAGCTAGAGCGATCTCCAGAGCTCAGTTCCCACTTGCCAGCAACTTGGTTGGTCAGTTTAATACGCACACCCAATAATGGTTTTTGGTCTAAATTTTTAGCAACGCGTAAAATGATCTCTAATTCTTTTGGGCTTTCCAAAACAATAACGGTGTTAAACCCAATACGACGTGATAAAATGGCAAGGCGCACAAATTCATCATCTTTTACGCCATTACAAATAAGCAAGCTTTCTTTTGCAAGGGGCTGCGAAAGCGCAATTAAGAGTTCGGGCTTTGAACCAACCTCAAGCCCATAGTGAAACTCTTTGCCAACCTTCACTATGCGGTTAATTACTTCTGCTTGCTGGTTCACCTTAACAGGAAAAACACCCCTATAAGCGCCCTTATAACCACAGCTCTTTATGGCATTTGCAAAAGACTCATTTAAATCACGCAGGCTATGCTCTAAAATAGAATTTACGCGCAACAATACAGGCGTCGCAATGCCTTGGTCTTTTAAATCATGAATTACTTTTGGAAGGCTAACCGCAGGTGAATTTTTGTTGAGCGGATCAAGCAAACCCACATCTCCATTAGGCATGACTTGCATAAGCCCATTGCCCCAACGATCAATTCCATAAATGTCACTATTTTCTGTGTCGCTCAATAAAGTGTGTCGCTTAACGCGCTCCCATTCTTACCCAAATTATATCTATTCTGATCGACAGATACTTAACTTCCCTAAAGCACAATTTATTTGCCGCGCCTAGAACTTTTTAGCTCAAAAGAGCATGATTATTCTTTGCTTTTTCATTCTACAAGCCTTAGCCTAATTGAAATCTGCCAATAACTGAAATTAACAAGAATAAATGAAAGTCCGCATGCCCAAAACAATAATTGCAAAACCCATTACAAAAGACCTATTTGCACCCTTTGGAGATGTTATTGATAAACAAGAGTCAAACAATTTCCTAATTAATAATGGAAATTGCACACGCCACCACGCGCTCACAAATGTTGAAATTGAAGACCAAAATGGTTGGCCAATCATCAGTATTTTTAGTGCAAAGGCCTATAGTTTGCCCCTTAGCCTTAGCTTAGTAGAGCGCCACCCTCTTGGCAGCCAAGCCTTTATGCCTATGCATAATGATCCATTTTTGGTGATTGTCGCAAAAGACAATAATGGCACCCCCCAAGAGCCAATGGCCTTTATAACACAGCCAAATCAGGGCATAAATTTCAAACCCAATACATGGCACGGCGTTTTAACACCCATTATTACAGATTCTGATTTCTTGGTGGTAGACAGAGGTGGCAAGCCAGAACATGGCAATAACCTTGAAGAACACACCTTTAACGAGCCTTATCTCATTAAAACGGGTTAGTTTTGCGCTTGAAACCAATATAATCTTCATTCAATTTATTTTTGTAAAACGCTATTTCTTGCTGGATTTTTCTATCAATCATGACAAGGTAGCAAACCCACCAAATACGCGGAGCACAAAGTGACAGATCAAACAGGGTTTTTAACAACACACATTTTAGATATAGCCCATGGCTGCCCCGCCAAAGGCGTGGTGATAGATCTATACCGCCTAGAGGGTGATATGCGCATCCATTTGAAAAACACCATCACCAATGATGATGGGCGCACCGACAGTCATATTTTGCCAAAAGGCGAAATGCAAAAAGGCACCTATGAATTGGTGTTTAAAATTGGCGCGTATTTTGCCAGCAAAGGCATAAAAAACGAAATTCCTTTCATCGATGTCGTACCAATAAGATTTGGCATTTCAGATGAAGAAGATCATTACCATGTACCGCTATTAGCATCGCCCTTTTCATTTTCAACCTATCGCGGCAGCTAATCTAGTAATCGGAGAGACACGTGTACGAATATGCAATTATCCTTGAATGGCTAAACTTAGCAGCGCGCTGGCTGCACATCATAACGGCCGTTGCTTGGATTGGTTCATCGTTTTATTTTATTGCCCTCGATCTTGGCCTACGCCAAGACGCAAAATTGCCTAAAGGCGCTTTTGGCGAAGAATGGCAAGTACATGGCGGTGGCTTTTATCACATCCAAAAATACCTTGTTGCCCCAGCCAAAATGCCAGAGCATTTAACATGGTTTAAATGGGAGAGTTACGCGACTTGGATTTCAGGCTTCGCGCTCTTGTGCCTATTATATTATGCGGGCGCTGACATCTATATGGTCGATCCTAATGTTGCTGATATAAGCGCAAATCAATCTATTCTTATCTCAATCGCCACTATTGTTGTTGGTTGGATTTTATACGACCAGCTTTGCAAATCTAAATTTGGCGAGAACAGCACATTGCTTATGGTGTTTTTGTTCATCATCATTGTGGCTGTTTCTTGGGGCTACACACAAGTGTTTACAGGCAGAGCCGCGATGCTGCATGTTGGCATATTCACAGCCACCATTATGAGCGGTAATGTAATTTTCATTATCATTCCAAACCAAAAAATTGTGGTAGCAGATTTGATTGCTGGCAAAAAGCCAGATGCTAAATATGGCAAAATCGCGAAACAGCGATCCACACACAACAACTACCTCACCCTACCGGTGATCTTTATGATGTTGTCAAATCACTACCCTCTTGCATTTGCAACAGAGTATAATTGGATAATTGCCTCACTCGTTTTCTTAATGGGTGTAACCATTAGGCATTATTTCAACACAAAGCATGCGCGCAAAGGTTCGCCAAATTGGACGTGGCTTCTAACAGCAATTCTATTTGTTTTGATCATGTGGCTTTCTACGGTCAAAAAACCAGAGCCAATGGAGCAAACAAAGCTTTCAAATTATGAGCAACAATTTGCTCAAAGTGACAACTTCGATCAAATCGTAGAGATAGTACAAAATAATTGTTCTATGTGTCATGCCGCCCAGCCTAGTTGGGAAGGTATTCATAGAGCGCCCAAAAATGTTAAATTTGACGCACCACAACAAATCGCAAAACATGCGCGTGCAATTTATATAAATGCAGGTGCAAGCACAGCAATGCCGCCCCCTAGCCTGTCTAAAAGTGGCATAGCCCTAAACGCATCTGAAAGACAGCTGTTAGAAGAATGGTATAAATCCGCAACAAGCGGTACATAGATAATATTCAATTAGAGGTAAGAAATTGGACAATAACGATAACACTCCCAATGAAACGGCTATTAAACAAGCTTTAGATTATCACGAATTTCCAACACCTGGTAAATTAGAAATCAGGCCAACAAAACCTCTGGCTAGCCCAAGAGATTTATCAAGAGCATATTCACCTGGCGTTGCCGAAGCTTGCATGGTGATAAAAGACGACCCACAAGCCGCTTCGCGTTTTACTGCAAAAGGTAATTTGGTTGCTGTTATTTCAAATGGCTCTGCAGCGCTTGGTCTTGGTAATATTGGCGCACTAGCTTCTAAGCCAATCATGGAAGGCAAGGCAGTTCTTTTCAAAAAATTTGCAAACATTGATTGCTTCGATATCGAAATCGACGAGAGTGACCCAGTTAAACTTGCAGAACATGTTATTGCATTAGAGCCGACTTTTGGCGCTATCAATTTAGAAGACATCAAGTCTCCAGATTGCTTTATTGTCGAAAAGATTTGCAAAGAGAGAATGGGAATTCCCGTTTTTCATGACGACCAACACGGCACTGCCATTGTGGTGGCTGCGGCTGCAAAAAACGCAATTCATATTGCAGGCAAAAAGTTTGAAGATATAAAAGTCGCCTCAGCTGGTGGCGGCGCGGCAGGCATTGCTTGCCTTAACATGCTCATGCTTATGGGCGTAAAGCGCAAAAACATATGGCTTTGCGATAGAGATGGCCTTGTATATGAAGGCCGCAATAATTTGACCCAAGAAAAAGCTGGCTTTGCAAATGGCACTAAGGCCATGACACTGCAAGAAACAATGGTTGGCGCTGATCTGTTCTTGGGGCTTTCTGGGCCAAATGTAGTTAAAGGCGAAGACGTAAAAAACATGGCTTCAAAGCCAATTGTGTTTGCACTAGCAAACCCTACGCCAGAAATTATGCCTGAAGAAGTATATAAGGCAGTACCAGACGCGCTGGTGGCAACTGGGCGCTCAGATTACCCAAACCAAGTAAACAACGTTCTGTGCTTCCCTTTCATCTTCAGAGGCGCACTAGACGTGGGTGCAACGCAAATCAATGAAGCCATGAAAGTTGCATGCGTAGATGGCATTGCAGAACTTGCGCGCAAAACCACCACAGCAGAAACAGCCAAAGTGTACGGCGATGAAGATTTGCGCTTTGGCCCTGAATATCTAATTCCAAAACCATTTGATACGCGCCTAGTAGAAGTGGTTGCAGGCTCTGTTGCAAAAGCAGCTATGAATAGCGGCGTTGCGATGCGCCCTCTTGAAGATTTAGAGGCATACAAAGCAAAACTAACGGCTTCAAACTTCAAATCTTCCATGATTATGCGTCCAGTGTTTCAGGCGGCAAAAACCGCGACACGCCGCATTGTTTTTGCAGAAGGTGAAGACCAACGTGTCTTGCGTGCGGCTGTCGCCATATTAGAAGAATCTGTAGACAATCCAATTTTGATTGGCAGACCTGATGTCATAAAATCACGCTGCGAAGAATATGGCCTGCCAAGCGCGATTACCGATAAGTTTGAAATCGTGAACCCAGAAAGCGATGATCGCTATCGCTCTTACTGGCAAACATACCATTCACTAATGGAACGCAAAGGCATTACGCCTGATCTTGCAAAAGCTATTTTAAGAACCAACACCACTGTTATTGGTTCTGTTATGGTTCAGCGCGAAGAAGCAGACAGTTT